>DMAO01000226.1:0-4037 GCA_003446545.1 Sphaerochaeta sp. | reverse complement strand
TTTGCCGACGAAGTGTTTCTTGAGCTTGGTGATCTGCTCGATCACGTGCCAAGGCGAAAGGTGCCCGTCATCCTTAGTGGGAGAACTGCCGTTTCCAACGGTATGTTCGCCCCCTTTCCCGCTTCTATCATCCTTTACCTGACCAGCCCTGTGGACCGGTTCCTGGGTTCCCGTACAGAGTCCTGGCTCAGAAGCCTCTACACCCACGAACTGACGCACTACCTGCATCTCACTTCCCCTGTGGGCCCTGCCAAGTGCCTTATGTTCCTAGGGCCTGAAGTGCCTGCCATGAATACAGCCCTGATGCCACTGTGGTGGATTGAGGGTATAACCACCTATACAGAGAGTGAGTATGCCCAAGGGGGAAGGGGGGATTCCCCGCTTTTTGCCCTTACCTGGCAGTCCCCCATGCTGGAGGACTCCCTGTGGTCCCTCTCCCAGGGAAGGTACAGCTCTGCCTTCCTCCCTTCGGGAAGAGTCTACAGCACAGGCTTCCTTATGGTCGATTATCTGAGCCGCCACTATGGTAAAGGGAGCTTTGCCAGGGTAAACACAGACTTCGCCTGGTTCCCGTTCTTCGGACTCAATGGTGCACTCAAGAAGGAGACCGGTCTTCCAAGCAACGCTCTATTTACCCTAGCCATTGAGGAGCAGGAGAAAGCATTGCCTCAAGGGCTCTCCTTAGGAGAGCAGTTCTCTCCTGATAGGTTTGGCGATTACTTTCTACCAACCTACACTACGCTTGGGTTGGTAGGGTACTCCTATACCCAGCAAAGAGGAGGTTCCTTGGTCCGCTATGCCTCAGATACCGGTGTGGAGCTCGTAAAGGGCCTTCCCTACCTCGAAGGTGACTCGATAGCCATCACAGCCACCCAAGCACTGTTTTCCTTTGTCTGGGCCGATCCCTACCATGCCTCTTCCCTGCCTCTTGCCACTGTCAGCTATAGTGACCTGATGCTGTACGACTTTTCTTCGGACACCATACGTCGCATTACCCATAAGGCAATGCTTTCCCAGCCTGCTCTCAGTTCCGATGGTACGTCATTGGTTGCCATTGAGCGCACAGGAGACAGACATACCCTTGTCAGCATTGATGCGGAGACTGCTGTGATCAAGACCCTCTATGACAATCCCAAAGGCTCAGTCTTTGAGCCGGTCATAGTTGGGGATGGCACTGTCGTGGTGGTGGAGATAGTGGGGGGGAACTCTTCTCTCTTGGCAATTGATGGACAAGGGGATGTTACGATCCTGGTCCCTCCAACCAGAAGTGAGATTCGTTCGCCTGTCTATGGGGAAGATGAGAGTCTGCTCTTTGTCTCTGACGATTCTCGTTATATGGGCTTGTACCGGTATACCTTCTCCTCAGGGAATGTGGAGCATCTTCTCTCTGATCCACAAGGCATCCTAAAGGCCCGCATCGAAGGTGATGAGCTGCTGTACGAGACCTACAGGGCAAAGGGGATCGCCTTGAAAAGGATACCGCTTTCATCTCTCAGTCCTACAGCAGTTGAACTGCAAGGGCCTCTTGCTGCCATCTCTCCTGCCCCTGTCTCAGATGAGATTGTGTTCCCCTCGGTGAGCTTTATAGACTACCCTCGTCTCAATCTGGTCCTTCCCTTTCCTTTTGTGAGCGAAAACACGCTTAAGCCGGGAATCTGGCTGCATAGCCAGAGCCTGCTCAGACGACAAAAGCTTGTTGCTCAGGTGGGTTGGGATATTGACAATACCCGACTGGTTGGCTCTGTTGACTATCTGTATGACCCGGGCCCCTTTTCTGTAGGCTTGCAAGCCTCCTTTGACAAGGAGAAGAGGGCAAATCTTACCCTCTCCCTGCCTCTGCTCTACAAAGCATCCTTGTACAATTTCAAGCTACTTTCCTTGAGTAGCGCGCTGGGGCTAGTCTCCAAAGATGGTGATGTCCTTCCGTATGTTTCCGCTGTGCTTGGCTACCAGGTGAAGGCACGCTCGAAGCCTAGGGATTTCTTTGGCGCATCCTTTGGTTCCGCTTCGCTAGTGGCCCAGACCATGTGGGCGAATTCGCCGGTTCCTGACCGCTATCGTCTGTTTGGGAGCTTGGCAGGGCAGGTAAGGATGTTCTCTTCCTCACAGATGCTGGCCTCGCAGCTCGACGCAGTCACAGACAGCTCGTCAAGGCTGGATGATGCCCTGTTGTATGAGGGTTTCTCTGAAAAGGGCCTTAACTCCGATGCAAAGGCCCGACTTTCTGTGCGGTATCACATTCCCTTTGGCTTGCTGGACCAACCCATCCCCTATGGGGGTATGACGGGCCTAGGTCTTACCCTGATGGCACAGAGCTCCCTCTATCTGGGGGATGCTTCTGTGCTTTGGGATGAAGAGGTTGTAGTATCCGGAAGGCTGACGGCCTCTATGGTAGTGGGTAGCGGCTTGAACGTCAGGCCCTTTGTCGCCCTTGCCTATAGGGTGGGGGACGGGAAGTTCAGTTTTTCTGTAGGGCTCAATGGGGGCTCCCTGTTGGTTACCAAGGATGTCCCTATGCTCTAATGGGGGTCGTGCCCGATATCAAGGCCTACTCCCAACAGGAATATCCAGGGTCCGACATGCTTGGCAAAGGCTGTGTCCGTCGCAATGATGTCCTTGGTGTCAAAGACATACTGGATTGAAGCGGAAATCCTCGGACGGTAGCTGTTGTTCTTCGCCACCCACTGTCCGTCGCATCCGAATTTGATTCCCGTCTCCAAGGCAACGGTGCCCTTGATTTCTTCAACGATGACGTTGGTCGGGCTGGTCTGCAGGTTAAACCGTTGGAATCCCCACAATGTGTTCAGGTAGGGATGAACGATGGTTGTAGCTTCCCACTCCTTCTGGTACCCGATCATCCAGGATGCGACTGTCATACGCCGGTCTGGGTGTTCCAGGTCATTTATCATGGGTCCGCTCTTATATCGTGTCTGTACGATGACCGGGTCAAAGGCCAGGGAGAAGGTCTTGTTCTGATGGCCAACTATGTCATAGAGAAAGCCCAGGGAGTAGGTGAAATCGGTATGGTCGTAGGTGATAGGTTGGAATATCTGCATCAAGTCGATGCCAAGGACCCCATAGGATGAGCCGCTACTGCGATGGTATATCCAGGAGTTTGTCACCAGTCCCCCATCGAAGTAGTAGGAGAAGGTTGGTCCGCTGAGACGGTCCATCATCGTGTGGTGGGCAAGACCTCCCCCAAAGTCATCCATGAGGGAGTATCCAGCCTTCAGAGAGAGTGCGCTGCCCAGCTTGATGACAGCAAGGGTTTGGACTGCGTTCTCCCAACCAAAGGTATGAAGATAGGACGCCTCCAGGCCTACTTGGATCCAGCCTAGGGAAAGCATTGTTTGGAGGGTGGACCCTAGTTTGAGATGGGCATCGGACTCTACACTGTCATAGGGAAGGTCCACAATGACTCGGTCGATCCTTTGGTGCAGGTTATTCTGCAACCAGTCAAAGCCAAAGTCCCCTGTGAGGCTCATGCCCACCAAAGGCGTGAGGGTGTTCAGGAAAGGCCCAAAGGAAAAGGTAAGAGGGGAGTTGATGTTGATGTTGGTCTGGTCATAGCGATGCATGGTGTCGACCCTGTCGGTGAAACCCAAGGCATCAAGGGTGAAAAATACCCTGTCCTGGAATGCAACCATAAGGTGACCGCCAAAGGAGAGCCCGTCATCGAGATTGTCTCCCAGTCCCATGGTATAATAGTCGTTTCCCAACCCTACATGTAGATGATTTACCTTTGATGCGTGAACAGGAATAAGGCATGCGAGCAGCAATAGGATTACTATAGGTCTGCTTCTCATGGTCTACTCCTTTTCTGAGAGCTCCAGCCAGCGGTCTTCCATCTCTTTTAGTGTCTTGCTGTTCCTATGAAAGGTCTCTGTCCTTGTTGCAAGGGTGCCCAGTTCCGTTTCCTGGCCTTCCGAAAAACTCTCTTCCAAGTTGGTCTGCAGGATATGGATGGCTTCCATCGTAGCATTGAGCTCCTCCAGTTCCTTCTTTTCCTTGAAGCTGAGTCCTTTTTTCTCGTTTCT
>DMAO01000343.1 GCA_003446545.1 Sphaerochaeta sp. | reverse complement strand
TGGCAAGGGCTGCTCCGAATACGCCCAAGGAGGGAAAGCCAAAGAGGCCGAAAATGAGGATGGGGTCGAGTATGATGTTTATGATGGCACCTGTGCTCTGGATAATCATGGGGTGGATGGTGTCCCCTGTGGCCTGAAGGATGCGCTCGCATGTGATGTCTATAAAGATGGCGAAAGAGAAGAAGAAGCAGATGGTTACATACTGGGTACCCATCTGTAGGAGATTTGCATCATCAGTGAAGAATCCAAAGAAGGTCTTGGAGAAGAAAAGTCCAAGTATGGCAAAGAGTATCCAGCTGAAGAAGGAAAGGGTCAGGCCATTGTTTGCAGCCTTTTCAGCCCCCTCATAGTCCTTTGCTCCCAGTTTTCTCGCCAGCAGGGAGTTTACTCCCAAGGATGTTCCGACTGCCACTGCGATGAGCAGGTTCTGCATGGGAAAGGCTAGGGACACGGCTGTAAGGGCTGCCTCGCTATATTGTGCCAGGAAAATACTGTCGACGATATTGTAGAGGGCTTGAACCATCATGCTGATCATGATGGGAAAGGACATGGATAGTACTAACGAAGGTATGGGCTTGATGCCCATCTTGTTCTCTTGTATTGGGTGCACAAAAATTCCTTATACCGAAGAGTTTCGGATAGCTAGTAGTAGCATAGGCGTCAGGTAATGTAAAGGTTGTTTGTCATTAACAGAGGGTGCCAAAAAACTGGGCAGATTTGTATATGTGGCTGTCATACGTGAGGGCTTTGGCTTTGTACGGCCTGTTTTAATTTCGAAGGGGAAGGGAACAGTGTTCCTTTCCCCTTCAAGGTGATAGGTACCATAAATAGTTAGATCAGAGAGTTGTGTTTGGCTGAGAAAGCCTCACACTCCTTCTTTCCCTGCTCCTCATTGACTCTGAGCAGGAGAAAACCTCCTCCTATGAAGAGTAGGATCAGGCTTATGATACCGAATCGGTTATTCCCAGTTGCAATGGTGACTATACCCATCAGAAGAGGGCCGACGATTGCAGCGAACTTGCCGAGCATGTTGAAGAATCCGAAGAATTGGGCAGATTTTTCTTTTGGGATGAGACGGGTGTAGTAGGATCGTGAGAGGGCTTGGATGCCACCCTGAAAGAGCCCTATACAGATGGCCAATAGGTAGAAGTGAATGGGCTTGGACATGAAATATCCCATAAACGCTATGACTGCATAGGAGCAGATTGCTACCAATAAGGCCTGCTTTATCCCGATCTTCTTTCCAAACCAGCTGTAGGCAAGGGCTGAGGGAAAGGCTACAAACTGAGTTATGAGCAGGGCGATTATCAGTGACTCGCTGGGGAAAGCCAAGGCCGTGCCGTAATTGACCGCCATCCTTATGATGGTGTCCACCCCATCGATATAGAGCCAGTAGGCGATGAGGAAGGTCGAGAGGGTTCTGAGCTCGCGGATATTGGCAATGGTGCTGGCAGTCTCCTTGAGCCCCTTGCGTATGGCTTCTCTGAGGGGAAGGGAACTCCTTGACTCCTCTTCCTTCACGAAAAGTATAAGGGGGATGGTAAAGACTATCCACCAGATGCCTACTGTGACAAAGCTTGCCTTGATAGCTATCGCCTCATCAGCAAACCCGAAGATCTCAGGAAAGAGGAACATCAGGACATTCAACAGGAAAAGCAGGCCTCCACCGATATAGCCAAGGCCGTATCCCAGTGAGGAGACGAAGTCGACCTTCTTCTCTGAAGCGACAGAGGGAAGCAGGGAATCATAAAAGGTATTGGCACCACTGAAGCCAATGCTTCCGACAACATAGAAGAGGACTGCGAGTTGCCAGTTTCCCATTTGGATAAACCAGAGGCTTGCCGTAAGGATGGCTCCTACGTATGCAAAGAATACGAGCAGGCGTTTCTTGTACGTACCGTAGTCGGCAATTGCCCCCACGAAGGGTGCAAAGACTGCGACAAGAAGGGATCCTATGGAGTTTGCTAGCCCGAGGTAGAAGGTCCCCTGTTGGGTAGTGGCCCCTACAGCCCAGTAGGAGGTGAAGAAGACAGGGAAGAACCCTGCCATGACCGTTGTCGCAAAAGCACTGTTTGCCCAATCATACAGGGCCCAGGAGAAGATCGAACGCTTGGAATCTTGCATTGTGCTACCTCTGAGCAATAGAGTACCAGCTAAATGTTAAACTGTCATGAATATTTCATTTCAAATCAGCTTTGGTCATATAATTGTGTTCTCTTGCACAACTGGTGACCGTTCAATACAATAGGGCAAATCGTAAAGAAAAATATCGGGAGGTATCCCTCATGATCGTGTGTAAATTTGGTGGAAGCTCTGTAGCAGAAGCCCCGCAGATACGGAAGGTTAAGCAGATTGTCGATTCCGATCCCAGACGACAGATAGTCATCGTCTCTGCTCCTGGCAAGCGTTCCAAGGATGACGAGAAGGTCACCGACATGCTCTATGCATGTAATGCTATGGTCCAGCAGGGGCTCTCTTGCAAGGACTTGTTCAAAAAGATATCCCTCAGGTACACCACCATACTATCTGATCTGGGAATGGAGGCAAAACCCTTCCTTCCGGTATTGGAAGAGGTGCGTCAGATGATAGATGCGGGCCATGGCGCTGAGTATGCAGCAAGTAGGGGTGAGTATCTTGCTGCCAGGATGGTTGCGACTTTCTTTGGTTGGGAATTCCTGGATACCGATCCCCTTATTGTCATCAATCATGACGGGACTGTTAATAACCAGACTTGGGACAATCTCAAGAAGGCACTCAAGCCCAAGGTAAAATATGTCGTTCCTGGGTTTTATGGATGCGACCCAGAAGGGAAAGTGAAAACCTTTAGCCGTGGGGGATCAGACATTACCGGGGCAATTCTTGCCGGTGCCTCCAATGCGGAAACCTATGAAAACTGGACCGATGTATCGGGCGTGTTTTCTGTTGATCCAAGGCTTATCCCCGATGCGAAGGTCATTAAAGAGATGACGTATCGTGAAGTTAGGGAGCTTGCAGGTGTTGGGGCTGGCGTATTCCATGAGGAAGCCATCGCTCCCATCCTTGCTTCGGGAATACCCATCAATGTGAAGAATACCAATGCCCCTCAGGATGCCGGAACAATGATTGTTCCCTCTCGTGAGATCGGGGACCATACTCTGGTGGGTGTTTCTGCCAAGGGTGGATTAACCCGTCTTTCTCTGAGAAAGCTCATGTTGTTCAAGCGAACAGGTATTCGGCATGCCCTTCTTACCATGCTTCATATCTTTGGCGTACGCCCCTCCTTTTCCTTGTTTGGAATTGATAGTATCGTATGGTTCTTTGAGAGTTCCCAGGCAAGTGACAGTGTGCTCGATGCTATGTGTAGCAGACTGAAGAGTGAGTTTGATTTGGAAGAGGTCGCTGTTGAATCGGGGCATGCTGTCGTAGGGATTGTAGGATCAGGTGTTATGCAGGACAGTTCTGTCATTGCAAAAAGTACCACAGCCCTGGTTACGGACAAAATCACACTAAATTTCTTCAACTATGGGTCTTCAGATACTTCCATCCTTATAGGGGTGAATGGCGACCAGGC
>DMAO01000109.1:7329-13285 GCA_003446545.1 Sphaerochaeta sp. | reverse complement strand
GATATAGTACTTGCCCAAGGTCTTGAGGAAATTACGGCCCTTGATATCGTATCGATCCACTTTATAGAAAATGTAGCTGTCCAGCAAAGCCTGGAGATAGGTATCTACCGTATTGACAGAAATTTTTCTGCCGCTGGAAATGATGGTATCACAGATTTTCTTTGTGGAAATGGGACTTCCTATACTACTTCCTAAAAACTTGATGATTCGTTCAAGTAGCGCGACATCAGTGATGGCCTTGCGTTTTGCCACATCTTTTATCAATATCGTAGTATAAATCCCCTCGATATAGGTTCTGATGACCGAATCCTGCTGGCTAAGCATCGGTACATAGGGAAAAGACCCATAGGCAAGGTATCGGGTAAAGGAAGTCATGGGAGTATCTTTACCTGCATGGGTAAAATCAAGGTATTCGCTGAAGGACAGTGGTAACATCTGAATCTCTACGTATCTACCTGACAGCAGTGTCGCCAACTCCCCTGAGAGCATATACGCATTTGATCCTGTGATGTACAGATCGACGTTGTCTTTGATGAATAGACTGTCAACTGCCTTCTCGAATCCTTTGCATTGTTGGATTTCATCAATGAAGACATACGTATAAATATCGCTCTGCAATAAATTCTTGATATGACGATACAAAGCATGGTAATCAAGGAGATCTTCATACTCGATTTTCTCAAGGTTTATCGATATGATTTGCCTGTCTTGTACGCCTTGCTGCTTAAGGTAATCGATGTATAGGTCAAGCAGTGTTGACTTGCCACAACGTCTGACTCCGGTAATCACTTTGATCAGATGCTTTTCACGCCAGGAGATCAATTCGTGTAAGTACTCTTTTCTCTGTACTAGCGACCTTTCTTGGGTTTTCATAGGGTATAGTATAGCATAAAATTGTAAATATGTTATAGTTTTGTCTTTCCATAGAAAAAACAGTATAAAAAACTATACTTTTTTCTGAAAAATGTATTTCACATAACAGGACAAACTAAGTAGAAACTCATGGACTACGCCGATACACTTCTGATAAGTCCAAATGTTCTTACCAATAAGGATACAACTAGGCGTTTTCGTCCTCCTCTTCTTCTTCGTCGTTCTCATCATCCTCTAGCATGCATGCTGAAACTGCTTCATGCAAGAGAAGCGAGCTGTCCAGTACCCTTCCATTCCTAGAGGCGAATCCAATCTGTAGCGAAGCTCCAGAGAACTCCTTCTTACAGCTTTCCAAGAGGGAGAGGGTGAAGGAGCGTGCTTCGTCTGCATTATAGAATGGCAGTACCATCGCTAACCTGTTGTTTTCAAGGGTGAAACTGTATGCCAGTTCGCCACAGAGCATGATCATTTTGTTGGCTATCTGTTCGGCCGGGCCTTTGTTCACATCAATGAGCACAAGGGTCAGGTCATAGTCCATCTCCTGTGCATTTTCCAACTCGGCAGAAAGAATCGAACTGAAATCATTAGTATAGGTATAGACAACTCTTGTCCGTTCGTCCGACCTTAAGGAGGTTGGGGCTGCGTTTAGCGGTTCTTCATAAGCAGGTTTCTCGGTCTCCTCTCCTATGATCGGTGCCACCTGCTGTGCATCAAAGGTATCTGGCTCTGGCTGTTCATAAAACGACACTGCATCGAATGCCTGAGTATCTTCTACCTGCTCTACCTTGGAAAGCGTGGGCTGCAGGACCTCACGAACTTTTGGGGACCCCTTGATCCGTTCATCTTCAGGAGTCAGGGTCTTTTCGGTGTTTTTGTATTCGTCTGCCAAGTTCTGGCTGAAAATCATTTCATCGGAATGACGGTGCAAAGGGTCATCACCGGGGAAAGTGTATAATGGTTTGTCATAAGCATTGGGTGGAAGCTTGTCAATTTCATCTGCCAAGTCCTCATCACGCTTGCGTGCAACAAGAACTCCAATCTCTATCATAATCAGTCCGATCAGCAAGGGGAACAATTTTATCAGTACTTCATACATCTGTTCTTGGTTGATGGAGTAGAGAGGAAGCAGATACCTGGATGCTACATAGAGCAAAAGCAGTAAGACAAAAACAGTTATGAACAAGCTGAGTAATATTTGACGGCCATAGTGCTTATTTTCAGACATTAAAACCTCCCAGTGCAAACTTTACACCTATACAAAGCTATAGTATCATACTTAGCATTAAAGATGAACAAAAGCAAGGCAAGAAAATTAGGACTAATCTTCACTTTTAGCATAATAGTAGTATATTTTACCCTTCTTGGCCTTTTAGGGGAGGAAGGGCTACTCCATGCCCGTTCAATGCGGCGTGATTTGGAGCACCTCCACCAGAGACAAGAGATCCTTGTATTGCAGGTCGATTCCTTGGAACAGCAAAATAAGCTGATGTCATCACAAGATGCTTTGAAGGATGCAGCCTTTCGATTTGGCTATCAGATGGAAGGGGAGCAGGTGTTTTATTTCACAGATGAAGAGGATGGCGATTATGGGCATCAAGAGGCAAATACCCCATCCATATCGGAGAGCCAGATCTTTTCTGGATTTTCGAAGCCTTGGATTGCACTCATGGCCCTAGCCTTTTCTGTAGTGTTTACGATAGGATGGGCTATAGTTTCACAGAGGAGAGATAGGCATAGATGAGCAACGACCATGAAGAGGCTGAAGTCTTATACAAGCAACTTCCAGGAACACTTGAAAAAACGGTCAAGTTATTGGAAGAGAACAAGGTAATTGTCCTCCCTTGTGATACAATCTATGGGTTGTGTGCAAAGGTCGGGCCTGCTGAACAGGTCCTGCGGTCAATAAAATATCGCGGGGAGACAAAGCCCTTTCTTGTCCTCGCCACACTGGAACAAGCCAGACAGATATGCATCGTCCCCAAGGATGTTGAGGAAGCCTGGCCTTGTGCTCTCACTGCAATCCTGTCAAACCTTGATGGAAACGGTACTACTGCTGTACGTGTTCCAGCAGACAGTTTCCTGCAGGAAGTCCTCACCAAGCTAGGCAAGCCGATATACTCAACCAGTGTCAATGAGTCCGGCTATCACACCATAACCAACATCACTGACATCATCTTCTCTTTCAAGGATCGGGTCCCGGCTTTTGTCGTGGGGTCTGAAAATCAAGGGACAGTTTCCTCAACACTCATTGACTGCACGACCAAGCCGTATACCCTGGTACGCTGTGGCCAATATGACGCGTCTAGTCTGCTTGAACTCTAATCTTTCTTGCCTCCATATAGTACCGCTTCTCATTCGCTTCTCCCATGGAAAAGGTCTTTCTGGGTAACGCACTGTCTTTGATAATGGTTTCAAAGAAGGTGTCCTTGGATACATTGGGAAGGATGATGGCCCCATTGCCTTGCTTTGCTCCTAGCCCGGCGGTGACCTCCTCTCCGTGGATGTAATCTACGGTTGCCTTTTTCTGTTCAAGCAAGGAATCAATGACCACTTGTAGGGTTCCTGCTGCAATGTTTGCAACTGCCTGTGATAGGTTGAACAGGTAATACCCGTTCTTGTCACGGTAGCCAAAGCGTTGGAACTCACTCTTTTCGTTGATGAGCTTGTGGAGTGTAGAGAGATCAGGGACCTTCTCGATGACAACAAAGGAAGCGCATTTCTCCACCTCAGCCTTAAATGCTCCGAAGTTGATACCAAAGAGAACCCTATGGATAGGTTCGAAGGCAAGACCAGGATCGTAGATATTTTCCAATTCAACCATGGCGTACCTTGCCGGGTGGTTTTCCCACTGGTCTTGTGGGATGGTAAGCTTCACATCCTCCCAACAGCTCTTTGCTGTGGCAAGGCTGTGGTTTCCATCACCCATTGCATAGAGCAGAGGGTTTTCTGGATCAAGGTTGCCCTGTATCTTTTCAAGTGCAGTGGCTATTGCAGCAAAGTCCTCGTCTGAATCGACGACCCAGGCACTGAGGGAGCCTCCCCCTGCCATGAGAGTTGTCTCATAGGCCTGTTTCAGCTGATTTTTTTTTGCCGCCAGGGGCTCTATGACCGATTTCTCATGGTCGCTGATAAGCACCATGATGTGAGGCAGCTCCAGAGGGGCATTCTTTCGGATTTCCTTTCTGGGGGGTATGCGGCTGAGGATCGTACCTTCGGTAGCCCTGATCATTGACCGGGAACCAACTGAGTAGTCATACTGCTCAAGGTCCAACAGGACCAAAAGGCCCCATCGGCCCTTTTCATAGGTGTTGGTGGTACGATGGACCAAAAAGAAACATTGCTCGAATGTATCAAAAAGGGAATTCTTCATATAGGCGGCCATGTGAGTGTTGATAGCCTCTATTCGCTTTTCTGGTTCTGCATCCTCCAGATAGGCTTCTGGGAAAATGAGGTTCAGTGTCGAAGGGTCGCTACCTACATAGGCTTGGGCTTGTTCCCAATAGGATTTTTCTGAAGTATACTGGTCACAGGCGACGACAGCCCATTTGGAGAGGTCCACTCCTGATTTGGGAAGAAGAATGTCTGCGGTTTGCAGACCTAGGTTTTTCAGGCGTTCTACTGTATTTGACATATCTGATCCTTAGTGTGTTTTTGTTATACGCTATGGTATGCCAATATATGGTATCCAGCAAGATAAAGTGAGAAAAAAAATGAGCAAAGCGATTATCTTTACAGGGGGAGGAGGCCCGGACTCCCTCCCTACTGACCTTCTAAAGCAGGGGGATTACCTAATTGCAGCGGACAGTGGCTACGACATGGCAAGACAGCTTGGTATTTCAGTACACTCTGTCATCGGGGATTTTGACTCCACCCAGTTTGCACAGGAGGCCCTCGCCCTCGAGCATGAGCTGCATCCGGTTGAGAAGGATCACAGTGACACCTACCTGGCTATCGAAAAGGCCCTCAAGCATTGTGATGGGGAGTACGTTCTGGTAGGTGGAGGAGGATACCGTCTCGATCACCTGTTGCAGACCTACTCACTGTTCTCCCATTTTGGTCCGCCTTCACTCTGGCTTACCCGCTATGAGAGTAATATTCTCGTTTCTTGTGCCAAACGCTTTGATCCTTTGACCAAGGGATCAACTGTCAGTCTCTACCCAGCCACCCTTGAAGGGGTGGCAACTGTGAATGCTAGAGAGCTCAGATGGCCTCTAAAATCTTACCTGCTGAGCTTCAGTTCCTTTTCCCTTTCCAACCGATGTACGGAAAAGTACCTGGAGGTATCTGTTGAGGGCTCTCCTATTTTTGTCAGTTTCCCGGTTGCCCGAAGTAGAGCTAAGGTGGTACGATAGAGCAATGTTGCATACCAGAAGATTGCTGGCGTTCTCCAGCAGAGTCCATACCTATACGATGCTCCTATACCTGTTCTTTTTCTTGGTATATATATCGAGCAGCTATTTTTTGGTTGACCAGTCATTCATAGAGCTTCTGCAGTTTGCCCTCATCCTCATAAGTTGGACCAATTTGCTGTTCGGGCTTTGGATTATTGTCTTTTCCTTCATTGTATGGGGAAGTGACAGGGTGTTCCCGCTTTCACCGATTGTGCTGACACTTTTAAGGATGGCAGGGGTATTCCTGCTCAGCACGCTCGTAGCTGTCATAGAAAATCTGGTAACCGATGGGTTGGTTGTCAGTTAATAGGAGATATTCATGAGCAATCCTCTCATCAGTGCCGTACGTGGCGCCATCTGTGTCCAAAGTGATACTCCCATCCTTATCGAACAGGCCGCATGCAAACTCTACTCGACAGTCCTTGAAGCCAATGGCTTGCAAGAATCCGATATAGCATGTCTCTTGCTTACCCAGACGGGAGATCTCAAGAGCTGTAACCCAGCTACTGGCTTACGAAAAGGCGGGTACTGTACGACGACACCCCTGTTCTGCATGCAGGAACTTGAGATTGAGGGAATGCTTGAGCGGGTGATCCGTGTGATGGTCATCACCAACACGGCAAAGATGCAGACCAGGCCTATCTTCCTCGATGGTGCAGAACAGTTGCGTCCTGATTTGGCAAATCTTGGGA
>DMAO01000109.1:0-7283 GCA_003446545.1 Sphaerochaeta sp. | reverse complement strand
AATTTCTATTTATAGGAATATTGTATTGAATTATATTCTAAGGTAATACTTTTCTATAAAACAAAGTAAGATGTAATATTTCTGATATGTAATATTTTCAGGTATAATTGACAAAACAGGCATATTGAATGATACTTTTTACATTAATTGACTTGATAGGAATACCGAGGAGTGTATCTATGAAAAAAATGCTTGCAATGACTGTTGTCTTGTTCTCCCTTGCCTCACTCGTTATGGCTATGGGAACTTCAGAAGCTACTGCAGAGGCTGCCTATCCCAGGAAAGCCATCACCATGATCGTCCCCTACGGAGCTGGCGGAACAACCGATCTGACCGGCCGTCAACTTGCCATCCAGTTGGAGAAGCACTTGGGCCAATCTGTAACGGTCATCAACCAGGGTGGGGCCTCAGGCTCCATTGGTGCTAGGACCGTCCTTGACGCCAAGGCTGATGGATACACAGTCCTTTTTACTGCAGAGTCCTTGGGGACTCAGCGTGTCATGGGTCTGAGTACCATGAGTTATGCGGACTTTACACCCATTATGGCAGCGGTGAATGACCCGAAGGTCATTGTGGTCAACAAGAACTCACCGTACAACACTCTACAAGAGTTGGTTTCTGACATTAAGGTACGTCCAGGAAAGGTTAAGATGTCCTATACCGGACCCGGTGGGTCAGGTCATGTGCAGTCCCTTATCTATAACAAGCTGGGCATGGAAATGGCCCTTACTGCGTACCCAGGTGGCTCGGATTGTATTCTGGCTGTCCTAGGCGATCAGGTTGAGTTCACAAACTCAAACTTTTCCACTGTCACCGGGTATCTTGCAAGTGGGGATCTCAGGCTCTTGGGAATATCTGCCAATGAGCGTATCGCCTCATATCCTGAGGTGCCTACCTTAGCTGAGATTATCCCAGGTTCTGAAAAATTCCTTGACAACCCCTTTACACCACTTTCCCTCCTGGTTAGCAAGGATGTGCCCCAGGAAGTCGTCACTATCCTCAAGGATGCGGCAAAGAAGAGTGTGCAGGAAGAGGGTTGGAAGACGTATGTAGCTGAAAATTCCTTGGAAAAACTCTATGAGAAGTATCCCACACAAGAAGAGATGCTATCTTTCTATAGTGACTGGGAATCCTTGGTCTCCTGGATGCTCTTTGACAGCGGTGCTGCAAAGAACAGTCCTGAAAAGTATGGTATCGCAAAGCTTACGTACTAGGTATTTACCAATTCAGAAGCCCTTAACCTTTCTATGAGAGAAGGGGTGAGGGCTTCTGCTTGCAAGGAGAATTATGAGCAATGCTTAGAGGGAAAAATAAGATACACCAAACCTCTGTGGAGGGCTTTGCCTTTCTTTTGGGTTCTGTCTCGCTTGCTGTCTACTCACTGGTCCTGCATGTAGGGTCAAAGGCCAAGTGGAAGATGTCCCCCTACCTTTTCCCTCTTCTGCTAGCTGTCTTTTTATTTTTACTGTCGCTTTCATTGTTGCAAGAGGGAAAGAAGGAAAGAAGGGAGCAAGAGGAAGAAAACCCAGAGAAACAGGGGCTTGTAGGGGAAGGGCCCCTGCAGTATATGGAGGCTGTATCTGAGCAAGGGATACCACAGAAAAAGAAATCTACCCATTTTTTCACTTCCTTGAGAGAAAAGCCATGGAAGGATGCCATAGTTTTTGCCTTGTTGAGCCTTGTCTATATACTAGGTATAACCCTGGTTGGATTTGTTGTTTCCACAACACTGTTCCTTGCTGTCTCGTTTGTCCATCTCAAGGAGAGAAGGGTTTATCTGATACTGGTATTGAGTGTTTCCTTCCCCCTGATCGTGTATGTCCTGTTCGGCATGCTGCTGCATGTCATGTTGCCGTAAGAGAGGCTTTGCATGGGTGAATTTTTAGGTATCGCAGCCTATATGGTAGATATTCGTTTTGTCCTCTTGGTCTTTGCAGGCTCTGTTGCCGGTCTGTTTGTAGGGGCAATCCCCGGGCTTTCCGTTTCCATGGCAACGGCTCTGCTGGTCTCCATTACGTACTCGTGGCAGACTACAGATGCCCTTGCAACGGTAATGGGAGTCTATGTTGTGGGCGTCTTCTCAGGGGCTCTCTCGGCCATCCTCATCAATATCCCAGGAGCTCCCTCATCGGTGGTCACAACCCTCGATGGCTTTCCTCTTGCAAACAGGGGTGAAGCATACAAGGCTTTGAAATATGCGATCATCTACTCGTTTATAGGGACATTGTTTGGCTTTGTCGTGTTGTGGCTCATGGCCAAGCCGATTTCGATGGTCGCCTTGAAGTTCACCCCAATGGATTACTTCCTGCTTGCCCTTTTTGGGTTGAGTACAGTCGGTTCCCTGACTACCAGAAGTTTCTCGAAGGGTCTGATTAGTGCCGCATTGGGCCTTTTGTTTAGCCTTGTTGGGATTGACCCTGTATTGGGTACCACCCGCTTGACCTTTGGCATAGAAAATTTGAATGCAGGGATAAACATAGTTCCCGCCCTGGTTGGACTCTTTGGGTTCGCTGAGGTCCTGAGTGTCATCTCAGGCGCTTCCATGGATGCTGAGGTCTCAAAGGTTACGAAATCCGTAGTCAGGACAAAGGACATTCTCAAGCATTTCTTCCATAGTCTTTACTATTCCACAATAGGCACTGTGGTCGGTGCCCTTCCGGGGGCTGGAGGGCCTGTCGCGGCGTTCCTTGCATACAGCGAAGCAAAGCGTATAGTCAAGAACCCATCTGTTCCTTTTGGCGAAGGGGCAGTGGAGGGTATTGTTGCCAGCGAAGCTGCCAATAACGCGTGTATTGGTGGGGCTCTGATTCCGTTGTTGACTCTTGCCATCCCAGGCGATGCTGTCACGGCAATCATCCTTTCGGTCTTTTATGTCCATGGGTTGCGTCCCGGCCCCATGTTTATCAGGACAAATCCCGAGATGTTCCATGCCATTCTTGCAGGTGGCTTCATCGGCAGTATTTTCCTCTTGCTTCTCGGCTTTCTTGCAGCCCCTAGGATCAGCAAGATTATCGCAGTACCCAAGCGGATTCTGCTTCCTTTGGTAACGGTGCTCTGTGTCATCGGATCATTTGCGGTAAACAACAGGATATTTGATGTGGCTCTGATGTTCTTCTTCGGTGTGTTGGGTTTCATGATGCGCAAGCGTGAGTACTCTGTCGCTCCGATGACCCTAGCCATAGTGCTTGGTGGTATGATGGATTCCAATTTCCGTAGGGCAATATCTCTTGCCTCTTCTGAGGATCACTTTTATGTGGCCCTGTTCGGACGCCCCCTCACCCTTGTCCTGACAACACTTACTCTTGTTACCTTGCTTTCCAATATTGATGGCGTGAAACGAATGTTTCGCTTCCTGTTAGGACAGAAGTCCGCTTGAATGGAGGTCATTTATGTTTGTACTTGTACACAAAAGCTCTTTACAGGGGAAGCTACAGGTCCCGGGTTCAAAAAGCCATACCATTCGCGCAATCTTGCTTGCAACGCTTTCCCAGGGGAAGAGCATTATCAATAACCCGCTTCTGAGCGGAGATGGAGAGAGTGCAATAGAAGCGGCTAAGGGTTTTGGTGCCAAAGTGACACTGCTTGATCATCAGCTTATCATAGAGGGTAGGGGAATCCCGCTTTGTGTGCCCGAAAAAGGTATCGATACGAGAAACTCAGGTACCACTACCAGCTTTGTCACCACCATGGCAACCCTGACAGAGGGGGAGACTTTCATCACCGGTGATGAGCAGATACAGAAAAGACCCATACAGGTCCTAGTTGATGCCTTGAGAAGCATGGGTTCTGATGTCAGTATTATCAGAGCCAATTCACTAGCACCTCCTCTCATAGTAAAAAGTGGTCTTTATGGGGGAAAGGTAAGCTTGGATGGGTTTAATTCCCAGTTTGTCTCAAGCTTGTTGCTCTCCTCCCCCTTGGCTAGGAGCAGGACTGAAATATCAGTATCAAATCCCTTGGAAAAACCTTATATCCAGATGACCTTGGACTGGATGCGTCGCTTTGGGGCAACGGTGCAGAGTAATGAGCCCGAGTATACCCGGTTTATTGTTGAAGGAAATCAACAGTACAAGAGTGGTAGGTTCACCATTTCCAGCGACTGGTCTGCAGTGGCTTTCCCCTTGGTAGCGGCACTTGTCTCAGACTCCCATCTTACTATTACCGGTTTGGACTTTTCTGATACCCAGGGTGATAAGCGGGTGGTAGACCTCCTTATTGAGATGGGTGCAGACATCAGTAAAGATACAATTGCTGGAACCTTGGCTGTCAGCGGTGGTAAAAAACTCAAGGGAGGGCTTGTCATCGACCTGGGGGACATCCCAGATGCCCTGCCTGCCCTGTGTGTGGCTTCTCTTTGCTCCGATGGGATGACTACCTTCACCAACCTTGCGCATGTACGCGTAAAGGAGAGTGACAGGGTGCTGGTAATGGCTGAAGAGCTGGGAAAGCTTGGTGCGAAGATTACCATAGGAGACGATCATATGAACGTCTATGGGGGGCTTCCCCTTCACGAGGGAAATGTTGAGAGCCATGGCGACCATAGGGTGGCAATGGCCCTTACTGCCGCTGCCCTTATGGCAGGGGGGGATGTGCAGATTAACGATGCCAGTTGTACTGAAGTCTCCTATCCCAACTTTTTTGCCTCCTTCATACAGGCAGGCGCTGCAATTGTGATCCATGACGATGAGGTCGCGCCATGAATACAAGAAAGAAAAAGAGCGTAACAATCCAAGACGTCGCCCAAGAGGCTCAAGTCTCCATTGCCACAGTCTCCCGGGCTTTGCATAATCCTGAGGTGGTTGATGCCTCCTCCCAGAAAAAGGTTCTCGATGCAGTGAGAAAACTTGGCTATGCGATCAAACAGCCCCTGCGGACTTCATCCATAAAAACGGTCGCCTTCATTCTTCCCAGTGCCAGCAATGCATTCTTCTCGCAGATGCTTGAGGGTGTGCTTACCGCATCAAGCAAGATGGGGTATCAAATGCTAGTCTATAGCTGTCATGGTGAGCCTTTGCAGGAAATTGAATGTTTGCACTCAGCCCATCAGGCCAACGTTGATGCACTTCTGTTCTGTCCGCTTACTGACGGCTCTGCAAAGACGGTTACCGAACTGTTCGCCCCTGATTTTCCCCTCATCATTCTCTATAGGAGGCAGTTTCTCAAGACGGCGGTACCTCATCTGTATTATGACAATGTGCAGGGAGGCTATCTTGCAACCAAGTTGCTGCTCAAGCAGGGCCACCGCAACATTGCCTTCTTCATTGGCTTCTGGCAAGAGCCGGCAGAGACCAAGCAAGAGATTCTCTCCTTGTTGGATGACCCCAGAAGGGGAAGCTACTCTTCCCTTGACCGCCTCAGCGGTTATGCAGAGGCTTTGTATGAGTTTGGTCTTGAGCTTGACCCATCCCTGATTACCACCACTAGATATGACTTTGCCAGTGGCTACGAGAAGACCAAGGTGTTTCTCTCGACCCTAAGGGACTTTGATTCGGTGCTCTGTGGTAACGACATAGTGGCAGCAGGGGTCTTAGTGGCCTTAAGGGAGCAACATATCCAGGTACCAGAGCAGGTATCAGTTGTAGGCTATGATGACTCTGAACTCGCAAGCATAACCAGGCCAGAGCTCACTTCTGTCCATCAGGACCCTCAAAGGCTGGGAGAGGAATCTGTACACATGCTTAGTTCGCTCTTTGCCCAGGAGAAGGTTGAGGACAAGGTATTGGATACATTCCTGTCCATACGCAATTCGACTGCGATGAGGCAGGTCTAGGAACCGAAAGGTGCTCCTTGTAGCAGGTGGAAATGGTAGATCTGGGTGTAGATAGGTACAAAGGATGGAATCCCTTTCTTATTGCTTGCTGGTGCGGAATGGTGGTACCTGTTTCTAAAAGAAATGGATTCCGTCTTTACCTAAAAAAGGGACCTGGAAAGTCCCTTTTTTAGGTAAAGCCGTCTGTCAGATTCGAACTGACGACCCCGAGATTACAAGTCACGTGCTCTGGCCAACTGAGCTAAGACGGCAAAAAGAACATCTGCAATATACCGGTAGGGCAATGAGTCTGTCAAGGGCTTCCAGAAAATTGACTATTCCTCTTCAGTGATGGAATCGGATTTTGTTTTTTTCTGTAACCAAGGTTGACAAAAAGCCCAATACTAGGTAATGTACGGTTGTCTTTGGCAAACGGAGAGGTTCCCGAGCGGCCAAAGGGGGCAGACTGTAAATCTGTTGCGATAGCTTCGAAGGTTCGAATCCTTCTCCCTCCATTCAAACAATAAAGACAGTCCTCTTTGTAAAAGTTATAGGTCTGATCGGTTTGTTTGTTCCATATAGTTGGTTCATCGAATCAACAACGACGCGGAGTGGAGCAGTCTGGCAGCTCGTCGGGCTCATAACCCGAAGGTCAGAGGTTCAAATCCTCTCCCCGCTACCANNCTTCGAAGGTTCGAATCCTTCTCTCTCCAAATGGAGGCCTTCTTCTCAGAGGAAGGCCTTCTTTCCGTCATACTACACATTTAGAGGTGTCAATGAGCTGTTTCTATGAGAAAGGTCTCCAATTCGAATGTACAGGCTGTAACTACTGTTGCAGCGGTGAGCCCGGATTTGTATTCCTTTCTCCAAAGGATTTGGAGAGGTTATCCTCGCACCTCGGTATGAATGAAGAAGCATGTATCAGTACCTACTGCCGTAATGTCCCTATNNGGCAATTTCAGTATGATCAGCTTACACGAAAAAAAGAATTATGATTGTATTTTTCTGACGGAGAAAGGTTGTTCTGTCTACGAAGGTAGGCCTGAGCAGTGTCGCACATACCCGTTCTGGAGTAGCATAGTGGAAGACAAAGCTGCATGGGAGGCTGAGATGGCCTCATGTCCTGGCATGGGAAAAGGAAGACTGTACACCAAAGAAGAGATAGAGAAGTTGCTTGAAGACAGAACGAGCAACCAACCCATTATGAAGTTTTAGGCCCATATGGCTAAGATTTCAGATGATGTCCTTGATCAGATCAAGGCTAGGCTCTCTATCAGTGACGTAGTCTCTGAGTATGTCACCCTTTCCAACAGGGGTGGACGTCTTTGGGGGCTCTGTCCTTTCCATCAGGAAAAGACTCCCTCTTTTTCGGTAGTCGATGACCAAGGCTTCTATTACTGTTTCAGCTGCAAAAAGGGCGGTTCCATGTTCGACTTCATTATGGAAATGGAAAAGGTCCCCTTCCTTGAATCAGTGAAGATGCTTGCCTCCAAGGCAAATGTAGAACTAGCCGAAGAGAGTCCCCACGAAAAGC
>DMAO01000273.1 GCA_003446545.1 Sphaerochaeta sp. | reverse complement strand
AACCTTTTCCAACACTCCTATTAAATGGCTGATACTATACTCATATTGGGATTTGTGGCTGGATGTTGCCATGGGCATCCTCACAGCAGGGGCTGGATCCGGGTTTGGCTGTGTGGCTGTGTAAGCCACCGCTCTCAGTATTGGACACCCCGTACGACATCCCCAATGATGCAATTCCCTATCTGATGATAATCTTCATCGGAATCATAGCCGCCATCTACTATAATTTTCTGGCATCCATCCTTAAGGCATTGGCTTACTGGTTGAACACTCGGTATCGACATGACCACCTCATGTTTTGTAAGACAGAACCTAGGTACAGGAATACTAGATCTGGAAAGGCAGGGTGCAAAGGTGCAACTTTACTTTCCGCATCCCTCTTGGCCTGATGTTTGCCCTACGCAGTACCCGTCTGGGTTGCAGCTTCCATACTATTCTTTGCCTATCGGAAACAGATGAGAAGAACCACCTTCTACAGATGAAGCAATAAGGAACAAAGAACCTCTTTGGAGACATGAACATCTATGCATACCAAAGCCAGGGATATTGTGGGGAAGCTGTAAGGATACAGATTACCCCAAGTCCTCGCTCCCTCTCTCTTTTGGGCCTGTCTGCCATACAGATGAGGCAGTTCAAGCTCAAGGCCAAAGCCTTGTTTTCCCTCTTGGGCAAGGAGCTACCTACCGTCCTTATGCAAATCCCACCCAATCAGGAATATGCAAGTATGGAACTGGCTATGCTGCTCGCCCTGCTCTTGAGCAGAGACCACTTGTTGGACACCTTGTGCCCGGACATTCTGGTTCTGGGCAAGACCAACCTCGATGGGAGCATCAGAGCGATGCCCACACTCCTTGATGCCAGAGAGGTTGCCTCTGCGAATGGGTGCACTTTGCTCATAGCACCCACAACGTTGCATTCTTATGTACAAGAAAATCTGGAAATAGCCCAGTGCAGCGACATTAGTATGGCTTTACACCAGTGCAGACGTTTCGTAATCACTCATGAGGGTGAACAGGCACAACCCGTACCAAAGAACAAATGCTCGCCTCAAAAACACCCCTTTGCCGGGATCATAGGCTTAGAGAAGGCAAAAAAGGCCCTGGCACTCAGTGCGGCAGGGACCTTGAACATCCTTCTGTATGGCCCTCCGGGAGGGGGAAAGACCCTATTGATCAACACCCTTGGAAAGCTGCTGCCCCCACTCTCAGAAATGGAACGGGAAGAAATTGCCCGCATCAGAGGAGAAATACCGAAAACAAGACCAATCATGGAAATCCTCCCGCAGATGGGAGAGAAAGACCTCCACAAGGGGGAAAAATCAATCCTACAGCTTGCCCACAGAGGGGTGCTCATTGTCGATGAGATTACCAACCAGAAAGAGAAAACCCTCAAGACTCTCTCCTTCTTTCTGGAGAAGCAGAGCCTTGGCTCCTACCCAGTCAGCTTCACCCTTGCCGCTGCCATGAATGGCTGCCCCTGTGGAAACATGGGGCGGGAAGATGATCTGTGCATATGCAGTGAAAGCCAACGCCAGCGGCATTGGAACAAAGTGGGCTCGGCCCTTTTGGACAGGTTCGATATCTGCCTGAGCATACTACCAGAGGACCCCATGACCTCCCCCCTAGCCCAAGAGGATCCCAACCTCCTGGAAACCATTACAGAAATATGGCAAAAACAGCAACAAAGAAACGAACAGACCTACCTAAAACTCCTTCCTTTATTGAATACCAGCTTACAGGGAAGGACGTTAAGCATGCGATCGTGCCTATCGGTGTGTAAGATGGCGACTGTCATTGCAGATTTCAGGAAAAGCGAGGTTGTCTCCAAAGAAGATATGATCGAAGCGTTATCATATAAGACATATGGAATTGACCGACATTGGCGATAAGAGAAAAGGGCATGAAATATTTCCTGCAAGTAGTTGACACCAGTTCTTGCTTCCTGCTATAGTCCAATACGTTGCAGGGGCCGCTAGCTCAGTTGGTAGAGCAACGCCCTTTTAAGGCGTGGGTCACAGGTCCGAATCCTGTGCGGCTCAAAGTGCCTGTTACGTGTAGCATGCAAGACCATGTCTCCTTCGTCTAGTGGTTAGGACAACGGGTTTTCATCCCGTCAACAGGGGTTCAATTCCCCTAGGAGATGTAGCAACACTAAAGCTGTCGTTTGAACGACAGCTTTTTTATTTTCATGATGCTACCCACTCAAAACAGCGAAAGGCCCATTAATATGGATTAATCTGTTTTTTAGGAAGGGTTTAAATTTAGTCAAATTGTCCAACAAGATTAGGAGCCAGTATCAGGAAAACTTAGGATGTACATACATGCGTAGACCAAACTCAGCTCGCCATCAAATCAAATCCTTCAGCCTCGATTTCACTACCTCTTTGTTATCACCTAGAGTTCTCTCAACCCACTTCTCCCATGTCTTTTCAATAGCAAAGAGAAAAAAAGTGAACAGCGGATCAAGGTCTTCCTGCCTGTCATAGGAGCGTAGCCCTTCGAAGTATAGGGACCGATCCTCTTCGTAGACTATAAGGGGAGGATGGTCATTACTCATAAGGAAGTAGTTAAGCAGTGTTCGACCTACCCGTCCATTACCATCTGCAAAAGGATGGATATACTCAAAACGTGCATGAAAGTATGTTGCAGCTTTGAGAAGTGTTTCTGGTTGTATCGATTTGCTCTCTGTCAGGTCTTCTATTTCTGTCAGAAGCAGAGCAATATCATGTGGCACATCCTCTGGCGATGAGCCCACTTCAAGTAAACCTGTAACGTAATCATGTTTCTTGAACTCACCAGGGCGTTCCTCTTTTTCAAGATATCGCCGCTCATCATACGTCCCGGCAGTAAGAATTGCATGGACCTCCTTAACCAGCCCTAGGGTAATAGGTTCTTTTGCTATAATCCTAGGTATGAGGAACTCATAACAGGTTTTTTGGTTCTGCTGCTCAAAAAGTGTGCGGGGATTGCCAGTAAATGAGCTTACCTTGCCACTATGAAATATCTCATGAGTATCATTGTAGGAGATGGCATCATTCTCAATCTTTGCAGAGTGATACGCAAACAAGACCCTAAAACTATCAAGGTACCAGTTCAAAGATGCTGGGGTCTGTATTGCAAGGTTTTTCCATAGAAGAACCGTTTTTTGATAGATACTTTCTGATTGCATATGATAAACTCCTTGTACTGCGTCTAGTATACCATATGCAGATAGTACCAATGATTGGAAAAACAATTCAATTTGTACTATCGCTGTCAATAAAAATACCTTGGGGAGGCAATGCCTTGCCTCCCCAAGGAGATCGTGTAATACGGTCCGGCAGTGATTGACGAGTGACATGCACCTACGGGCATTTAGCGGTGGCAACCCCTATTCACTACTCAGACAGCCCTTTCAAACTGGCTAGTATACAAGTTTTCATAGAACCCCTTTCGAGCCAAGAGCTCTTTGTGATTTCCTTGTTCAACNNGCATTCTTGATCGTAGACAACCGGTGGGCAATGACAAAACTCGTCCTGTTCTCCATAAGGGTATCCATGGCCTTCTGTATCAGGATTTCCGTACGGGTATCGACACTGCTGGTAGCCTCATCAAGGATAAGGATCTTCGGGTCGGCCAGAATCGCCCGGGCAATAGTGAGCAATTGCTTCTGTCCCTGCGAAATATTATTGGCTTCCTCATTGAGCACCTGCCCATAACCATCAGGCAGGGTACGCACAAAATGGTCGACCTGGGCGGCAACGGCTGAGGCCTTTACCTCTTCATCTGATGAGCCGAGCTTCCCATAGCGGATATTGTCGGCAATCGTACCATTAAAAAGCCAGGTGTCCTGCAATACCATGC
>DMAO01000222.1 GCA_003446545.1 Sphaerochaeta sp. | reverse complement strand
CCTTTTGAAAGGTCTTGATATTCAGGCCTGAACACTTCCTAGAAGTCGGCTTTTGAATATTCGTTCTATATACGGATATCAAACGTCCGCATGTTTCAGCAATGGTATCGGCGACTTTCAAGAATCCCAGAAAGACAGATGAGTAGTTATCATAGAGCAAGGTAGGGTATTTCGAGGGGATTTCCCTTGGGGTCCTGGAGTGGAATCTCGCCAACAGGCTCCCTACTGCCCTTCATACGCTTGTATCGCCTCTAGAAAAGCCGAACCAAAGGCTTCAAGCTTCTTCTCCCCGACTCCTGAGATTTCCAAGAAAGCTTGTTCATTTTTAGGTTTATGGGCTGCCATTTCCCTAAGCGTCTTGTCAGAGAATACAATGTAAGCAGGTTTGTTGATGCTCTGTGCCACTGAAAGGCGCACCTTTTTGAGGCGTTCCAATAAGGCCCCGTTGATATTCTCCATATCTACAAGCTTTGTTTCCTTGTAAGCCGTAATCTCACTGACAAAGAAAGAAGTTTTCCCCAGTAGCAACTCCCGTCCTGCCGGAGTAAGGCAGAGCACATTATAGCGCTCACTATCCTTATAGACCATTTGCTGGGCTATGAGCTCATCGCTGATACTGCTCCACCAAACAAGGCTCTTCTCTTTCCCCACTCCATACGTCTTGAGATGCTGATGGCCATTGGTGCGAATACGTTCGGTATCAGCGCCCCTCACTATGTCTATGATATAGCGAGAACCGAACCTCTCACGGGTACGCACGATTGCAGAAAGATATTTTCTGGCATCTTCGGTAGCTTCCAATTTCCTGGTGGTATTGTTGCACACATCACAATTGTTGCAGGGACTCTCATACGTCTCTCCGAAATAAGAAAGAATCTGTTTGCGCCGACATTCATGTACCGTAACAAACCGAATGAGGGTATTGAGATTCTCCTTGGCCTTGTTCTGTTCTTGTAAATCTTCCATCTGGGTAAGGAAATACTGCTGCCTGAAAATATCACCGGAACCGAAGAAAAGGATGCATCGGGAAGGCAGGCCGTCCCGACCGGCTCTGCCTGTTTCCTGGTAGTATTCCTCCATGCTTTTTGGAAGATCTCCATGGATGACGAATCGAATGTTGCTTTTATCGATTCCCATGCCGAAGGCTGTGGTGGCTACCATGACCTGCACCTCATCACGGTCAAAGGCCTCCTGATTTTTTGCACGCACCTCGTTGGGAAGGCCGGCATGATAGCTCAAGGCTTTGATGCCCTGATCCTGCAAAAAGGCTGCAGTCCGTTCCACATCCTTTCGGCTCAGGCGGTAGACGATGCCCTCTTCAGTCCCATGGTGCTTTACTACTGAAAGGATCTGTTGAAGAACGTTATGCTTTTTGAAGACGCCATACTGCAGTTCCTTTCTGTTGAATGAAGCTCTGACAATGAACGGATCCTGCAGATGAAGGATAGACAGTATGTCATCTTGCACCCGTTGGGTCGCCGTTGCAGTGAAGGCAGCGATAGGAATGCCAGGAAAACGCTCCCTGAGGTTGGAAAGAACGAGGTAGTCCGGACGGAAGTCATGGCCCCATTCAGAGAGGCAATGGGCTTCATCGATGGCAAAGAGAGAGACATGCTGCGTCTTCAGATAGGAAAGATACCCATCTAAGGCCAATCGTTCAGGGGAGATATAGAGCAGCTGCAGTGCATCACAAGACAACTGCCTAGTGATACCTGCGACCTCTTCTGAGGTAAGGGTGCTGTTGAGAAAGGCCGCGGGGATCCCTTTCGCTAGGGCTTCGTCCACCTGGTCCTTCATGAGAGCGATCAAGGGACTGACAACCACAGTCAGGCCCTTAAACAGTAAGGCTGGAATCTGATAGCAAAGGCTCTTGCCTCCACCTGTCGGCATGGTGGCAAACACGTCCATTCCAGAAAGAATTGCACCAATGATACGTTCCTGGTCGTCTTTGAAGGTATCGAACCCAAATACTTGTTTAAGCAATTTCTTTGCATGATTATTCATCTTTACAAACCCTTTCCGGTATGGATACCACAGCTGAAGGAAAAATGGCAACAGGAAGAGCAGAAAATGATTGTACCCTCATGGTATTTTTCGAAATTGAACAGAATCGTATACGTGTAAAACATACCGTAGGCTCTTTTCCCTTCCGTTTGGGTATTGGCCACCTTTGTTGGTTGCTTTCGCGATAACGGTGCTGCTGTGTGCCCCATTTCTGATGGTTTTTGATGCCTTACACCCCCTGTTCTAACACTGATGACGTATTCTGTTGCAATGGAATGCCCTAACGTTGCACTTTGGTGGTGGTAATGCAGATGTTTCCCATAAATATATGATTTTCCACTTCCCCAAATGTCTGGTTTTTCGGTAGGATTGAGAGACTTCCTAGAAAGTCATCATCCTCTGCCCCCTCTACCTGCATTCTCGCTGAGCATCCAGCATGTCTTTGCGATGTTCGAAGCAACCATCCTCGTTCCGATCCTTACTGGGTTGAGCCCCAGTACAGCCTTGTTCACTGCAGGAACAGGGACGCTGATCTACATTGTCATCACCAAGGCCAGGGTTCCTGCCTTCTTAGGATCATCCTTTGCCTTTATCCCAGCGATTATAGCAATATCTTCCTCCTATGGGATGGCCTATGCCATGGGCGGAGCCTTTGTTTCTGGTATTTTCTACACACTAGTGGCTTTCATCAATATTTAACGCGAAATTTCGCGTTAAATATTGAGAAACCTTACCATCAGCAGTGTGATCCTAGTGATCGGCATTGGTGGGGGATTGCTAAACTTTGGCATGGGCCAACAGATGGAATTTTACCTTGGTGGGGTTGCCCTTGCTACTCTTGTAGGTATATTCCTCAACCTTGTCCTACCTAAGGAATCTGGAAGCAACTGATCCTAGTCTTGTAGTATTCCCCCCCCTAGGTTTTTTTCCAGAAGCCTTCCCTGAGAGGAAGCCTTCGGTGTTCACATTACTGTGAATCTGATATACTAGCTCATATGTATACATATAGCACCATTGATTCAGATTCTAAGCTTACAGCAGTAGTTAAAAGCTGGAAACAAAGAGAAATTCTCTCTATCGCCATGGATTTTGAAGGGGAGTTCAACCTGCATATCTATGGGGAACACCTCTGTCTGATACAGATTTATGATGGACAGGCTTTTTTTCTCATCGATCCCTTTAAGGTAAGCGAAGTGGCCTTGAAAGCCTTTCTTGAAGACCCTGACCTGGAGAAGGTCATGTTCGATTGTGCAAGTGATTCAGCCCTTGTGCGCAAGGCCTATGGCATCGCCCTTGCCAATGCGTTTGACATCAGGGTACAGGCCCTTGCCCTGGGCTATACAGGCAACCTCACAGGGTTGATTGAACTCCATCTTGGCGTACAAGAGGAAAAGAGCACCAAGAGCAAGAAGAAGAACCAAATGACCAACTGGCTGAAAAGGCCTTTGAAAGAGGAACAGGTGCAGTACGCACTAGGTGATGTTGCCCATCTTTTTGCTTTGAAGAGAATCCTAACCACTCTTGTGGAGGAAAAGAATCTGACAGAGCAGGTTGGAAAGACCATGCTCACAGTAGCCAAGCCCAAGGGGCCTGACAAACCTGGCTGGATCAAGTTCGCCTCCTGGAAGTTTATGAACAAGGAAGAGAAGACCTATCTCAAGCATTTTTTCCTAGCGAGGGATACCATGGCAAGGAAATATAATGTGCCTGCGGTCAGGATCCTTGAGAAGCATAGGTTGCTGGAGATGACAAAAGCTATCCCAAAAACAGCCAACGACTTCCATATATACTGCACCAAGTGCCCAGAAGATTGGGTGGATGAACTGGTAGGGCTGTTACTCGAGGCTAAGAAGATTGCTGCTCACGAGTTGCTTTCAGCCTGATCTGCACCCCTTCTGACGCCTCTACCAACAAAGAAAGGATCTCACAGGTAGGCGTTGGGATGGCATATTTTTTCCCTAGCCGAACTACGGCAGAACAAAACCAATTGTTCTCAGTCCTTCTTCCGGCCTCCATGTCCTGACACATGGAGGTTTTCCCTTCAAAGCCCAAAGAGGTCACTACCTGGTAGTTCTGCTCGATCATGGCATCGGTAAGGCATACCCCCTCCCTCTGTCCTACAGCCTGCACCTCTTTGCTTGCCTTCCATGCAAGGGTTTGTACACTTTCTTGCTTGAGGTCTCCGTACGTGGCCCTGCACAAGGCGCTGATGGTATTGAAAGCTGTGTTGAGCATGAACTTCTTCCAAAGTTCCAGACGTATATCCTCTGGTACCATATAGTCAATGTGTGCACGTTGGAATAGGGAACAGATGGCCTCTATGCGTTGGCTCCTGCTGTTGTCCTTCTCCCCAAATACAATACGCCCTTCCTTGCTGAAATCGATCCTATTCCCTACATGGGTGGAGTTGAGCCCTACGGCAAAGCCGTAGAGCACATGTTCCTCGCCATAGGCCTGACTCAGCTTCTCTTCGCTATCTATTCCATTGAGGAGTGAGAGGATGGTTGTATGCTCACCAACAGCATGCTCTATCTGAGTGACCGCCTCTTCGAGTTGCAGGTTCTTGGTTGCGATGATAACCAGATCACTGATCTTTGCATCCTTTGGATCGACATAGGTAAAAGCAAAGCTCTCTCCATTGAGCAAGAGAGGTTCTTCTGCATACCTTTTCCTACGTTGCTCATCAGCGAGGAATACGACGTTCTCTTTGCCTAACAATTGGTGTAGCCTAAGGCCATACATGGCCCCTAACGCGCCACTTCCTATGATAGTTATATGTTTCATACTGTTTCCTCCTTGGTTGCCAACTCTTGGACCAGTGAAGTCAGTGCCATAAGTTGGTCCAACCGTATTGATTCGTTCGTCGTGTGGGGAGCTTCATAGCCAGTGGTACAGGCGACGGTGGGAATTCCCTTGGCATTGAGGACGTTGGCATCACTGGCCCCTAGGGTTGGCCTCTCTGTGTAGGACAGGCCAAGATTTGCGCATGCCTTTTTCAAACAGGTAAAAACAGGGAAAGAGGTGTCAAGCCTGTAAGCCTCATAGAGTAGCTGTTCCTCTATGATTACTTTTCCCCCATGTTTCTCTGCTGCCTCTTGTAGGCATGCCTTCATGTGCTCTATTTGTGCCAGAAGTTTTACAGGATCCAGGCTTCTTGCCTCAAGGGATAGGGTTGCCTTGTCACAGACAATATTTCTGGATCCAGGGGCGATGAAGGAGCCGACATTCGCAGTGGTCTCCTCATCGATGCGCAATAGGTGCATCGATGCGATGGCATCACTGGCCATCTGTATCGCACTGATGCCTGTCTCAGGGGAGAAGCCTGCATGGGCTCCCTTACCCAGGAATATTGCATCGAGCTTACTGGAACCGGGGGCTGCGGTAATGAAGGTCCCTACAGGCCCTTCAGCATCAAATACATACCCATGATCGACTGTAGCGAGCAAGGCTGTATCCAATTCTGCTATGCCTTGCAGGCCCAACTCCTCTCTGACAGAGATGAGGATGACCAGGTTCGGGTGGGGGAGGTGTTCACTTTGTATGGTCTCCAAGGTTGTGAGGATGGCAGCAATGGCTGCCTTGTCATCGGCTCCCAGGGCTGTTTTCCCCCCTGTATGGACCAGAGATCCTTCTACCAGAGGCTCGACATCACAGGCAAGTGGGACAGTATCCATGTGGGCACTCAAGAGGATGGTCTCTCCCTCTCCAGGTAGGTAGGCGTAGAGGTTCCCCACCTTGTCCCACTTGGTGGACAGTCCAAGGGAGAGTAGTCTTGTCTCCAAGAAGAGGCTGATACGCTCTTCATCCCCAGATACTGAGTTTATCCTTACCAGGTCGAGAAAAGTCTGTAGTGGTTTGTTCATGCCCAGACTATACCATATCACAGGAAGTTGGAAAACCTTGAAGAATGGCGTTTTGCCCACCTTGACCTACCTTCTAGGTAGTGTATAGTCATAGTATGAGTTACAAACCAAATACAGACCGTTATGAAGAGATGAAGTATCGTTATGCAGGAGCAAGTGGCCTGAAGCTGCCGGAGCTCTCCCTGGGTCTTTGGCATAACTTCGGAACAGAGGCTGACCACTCTGTAGCCACAGATATTCTCTGCAGTGCTTTTGACCATGGGATTACCCC
>DMAO01000317.1 GCA_003446545.1 Sphaerochaeta sp. | reverse complement strand
AGAAACCGTCCTGGAATTCCAGGACGGTTTCTTCATACTAAGCCCTCTGATGCTTTTTGGGAGGTATGATGAGAGTACTTATGGGCATGAGCGGAGGCATCGATTCAACAGTTGGTGCATATCTGCTCAAACAGCAGGGACACGAGGTTGTGGGTGTCACCATGACAATCTGGAATAACCGATCTGATCTCCCCACCCCTAAGCAGACCAACTCCTGCTTCAACCCTGATAAGACAAAAGACCTGAAGAAAATTAAAGGTATCTGTGAGCGCTTAGGTATTGAACACCAGACGCTTGAGCTCAGTGATCAGTTTGAGCAGGAGGTCCTGAGAAACTTCAATGATGACTATATGCATGGAAAGACCCCTAATCCCTGTGTATGGTGCAACTCTAAGATTAAGTTTGGGGCCATGGTCGACTATGCTAGGGCGAAAGGTCTTCAGTTTGACAAGTTTGCAACAGGCCACTATGCACGCATCATAGAGAAGGACGGCAGGTATGCCGTCTGTCGTCCTGCTGACTTGAAGAAGGACCAGTCCTATTTTCTCTACCGCCTCACCCAACAGCAGCTTGCAACTACGCTCTTCCCCCTTGGAGGTATGCTCAAGGATGAGGTGCGTCTTATTGATGAAGAACATAACTTCCATGTGGTTCACGAGCAGGAAAGCCAAGACTTCTATGGCGGCGATTACACCGATCTGTTGGAAGTGAGTACTACTGAGGGAAATATCGTAGACCTCGAGGGCAACGTGCTTGGGAAACACGAGGGCATCTGGCATTACACCATAGGACAACGAAAAGGCCTGGGCCTTGCTGCTGAGAAGCCTCTCTATGTACTCTCTTTGAGAGCCGAAACCAATGAGGTTGTGGTTGGCTTTGTCGAACATACCTACCAGAGTTCGGTAACGGCTGGGAACCTCGTATGGGGCCTGAGGGACCATCTGGTTGGTGAAGTTGCAGTCCAGGCCAAGATACGTTCAACAGGCTCCCCCCAGGAGGCTAGGGCACACCTGAACGAAGATGGCACGATAACCGCTATCTTTGAGTCTGAGGTGCAGGCAGCTACACTTGGGCAGTCCCTGGTCCTGTATGATGGGCCTGTAATCCTCTGTGGTGGAATCATCGAACGGGTAGGGTGATCATAATGATTGTATTGCATTGCAAATATGGGTATGCTAGAAACTACATAGGAGATACGTAATGCGAGTAATTATTCAAGACGATTATGAGAATCTGTCCCTTTGGGCAGCCCGACATATTGCCAACAGGATTAGAGCTTACAGACCTACAGAGGCAAATCCCTTTGTACTTGGACTTCCCACAGGATCATCTCCTTTGGGTACCTATGCAGAGCTTATCAGGCTCAACAAAGAAGGGTATGTATCCTTTGCGCATGTGGTGACCTTCAACATGGATGAGTATGTAGGCCTTGAGCGCGAGCACGAGCAGAGCTACTACACCTTCATGTGGAAGAATTTCTTCAGTCACATTGACATCAAGGAGAAGAACGTTCACATCCTTGATGGCATGGCAAAGGATTTGGTCGTCGAGTGTGAAGCCTATGAAGAGGCCATCGCATCCTATGGCGGTATAGAGCTCTTCTTAGGTGGTATAGGCTCTGACGGACACATTGCATTCAACGAGCCTTTTTCCAGCCTTAGTAGCAAGACCCGTATCAAGAGCCTTACCTATGACACCAAGGTCATGAACAGCCGATTCTTTGATAATGACATCAACAAGGTTCCCTCCACAGCACTGACTGTAGGGATCAAGACCATAACCGACAGCAAGGAAGTTGTCATCCTGGTAAACGGGCACAACAAGGCCCTTGCCCTGGAAGCAGCAGTAGAAGGTGGAGTTACCCACCGCTGGACCTGTAGTGCCCTGCAACTTCATTCAAAGGCAGTATTCGTCTGTGACGAGAAGGCCTGTGGTGAGCTTAAGGTGAATACCTACAAATACTTCAAGGACATTGAAGGTGTCAACCTTGATGTGAAGAAGATGATTCACTGATACGAGAAAGCTTCCATTGGTACTGTCTCCATGAGGAGCCTGGGTTCCTAAGAAAGTGTCACCTACATGGCTACCTGTTCTTCTAAAAGTACAAACTGATAAGTCAGCATAGCACTTTTCTTACTCTTACGTACTTTGTTCTCTCTTCTTGTTTTCTAGTTTCTCCAGTTGTCCCGACTCAATGCATCATATCCTGAGCTAATCTGAGCTGTGTCTTCCCTATAGTGCAAGACTGCCCATGGGATCCCATGGCTTGAGGACAATGGGTTCTATCTTGAGCATTTGCCTCTGTTCTTCGCTCAGATATTTCACGTTAACCACAATCTGATAGGTGAACTCATTGAACCAGTCATCGCTCATGACAAAGAATCCTTTTTCCCCTGGTTCCTCACCCCAGCTGTTCTCGACCCTCCATCGGTCCGGCTTGCCTTCTTCATCCAGGTTGACCCCGGTCAGTACCATGGCATGGGTCATCAGGCTCTCTCCATAATCGAGGCGTTGTGCCTTGTCCATGAGGAAGGTAGTGGAGAACAGGTTCTCCAGGTCATAGGTATCGAGAGCCATCATTCCAGATTTCTGATCTGAGCTCTGTCCTACATCACAGCCGAACCAGACAGCTTTGCCATCCTGCATCTGCCTAATGGCAGCTTTCTTCAGGTCCTCAATGGGAAGGTTCAAGTAGGAAACTGCCTTTCCCCCACGGACATTGCCAAGATATTGCACGGTATAGGTTTTTCCGTAGGGCTTATCCGTTGTAGGGGCATTGATTAGGCTGACATAGTCATCGAGGTCCAAAGAAACGTAGTCCCTGTA
>DMAO01000117.1 GCA_003446545.1 Sphaerochaeta sp. | reverse complement strand
AGCTTTACCCTGTCCATCCAGAGTGCCTTCCCCTGTTATGCGTATGTGTGATGAACTAACAATCGACAGGCAACTCTGTAGGCAGTAACAGTTGACCCCTTCCCACCGGGAAAATACGGGCTCGTATTTGTTCTCATCATCGCTGAACAGAATCCTTGCACCCTTTTCCAAGCGTAGGGTGATATTATTCTTATCTTGTATTGTTAGGGGCCCTGTCCTCCAGATACCCTCGGTAATACTGAGGGAGTCCCCACTGTGCAAGGCGGCGAAAGCCAAGGCAAAACTTGTGCTGTTATCATAGAGAGCATCGCCGATGCCCCCAAAACTCTTCATGTAATACTGCACGGCCATCACCTCCAAGTGCTCTCTTCCCTGCACCATATAGTTTCATATAGTGTGTGAATAGTATTGAATTCAAGTAAAATTCCTTTCTGCTCTCTCTAATAGTGAACCTTGCCACACGCTGGGGGCAAGGTTCTTTAATGACCAGTATTTGTATTATACAGGACTAGAGCAGGAATGGCTGTGCAAAGGAAACCGGGCGCTTATTGTCAGAGAGGACCTTTTCCATATACACCCTATCGAGCTCAAGGTCGTCCACCAACCTCAGCAGGAGCTCTTCAGGAACAAGATTATGCTCACAGAATAGGAAGATGAGAGCTTTCTCTGCAATGTTTGCAGGTTTAAGCGAATTGAAGTGGATCTCCTCATCAGGTTTACCGGCATAGCGCTCTTGGAGATTTGCAAACAACATGGAGTTCTCCTTGTCATGCTTGAGGGCGTACAGCTCCTTGCGTAAGGGCTGCTCATCCCCTCTTGCTGCCTGCTCCCCTAGGGGTTTGAGGTGAAAGAAGGTATACTCCTTACCTGGCAGGTAGTGATGCTCATCACACCTAGCGGCATAGTTTGGCTCTAGGGTACTGCTCTTGAAAGCATCACCACCTACAATGATCAGAGGATCGAAGTAAAGGGCTGGACATTCCTGTCCGTCAACCTGGTAGTACCGATAGGTATTGAAAGCATCCTCCATACAGTCAGGATGTTCACAGTAGGCGGTAAGGGGGATGACGTCGGTGGCGATGTCCAGCATGAGACGCGCTGTCGAATTGAATAGGTCCCGACGAAAGTTTAGGATGAGTGTGGGAAATATGAACATGACCCCACGCTCGAAGCTATGGTTACGCACGACATAGGCAAGCCTCTCATCGAAGAAGGAAGCCTCGTCAATGATGAAGGTACCCACAGTGGGATTGTCCCTGAGGACCTCTTCAAGACCGAAGGAATCACGGATCTTTGCTATATTGGTACCACAGCTTACATAACCACTTCGGTAGCAAAGGGCATCCTCAGGATACTCGGAGAAGCGCTGTCCATCTATTTCGCTTCGGATAAAAAAGACCTTTCTACGGTCTACCTCACCACTGCTGGTCAAGGCCCGTACCTTCTCCCCCTTTTTTTGCGCTATGGCTGCATCACGCCAGACCCGAGCGGCAAACTCAGTCTTGCCCGATCCCATGGGTCCTATCAGAAGGACCCTACGCCCTGGATTGGTGAAGTCAAAATGCGAGAAGGTATTGTGGATATCAATGGTGGGGAACCCTAGGCTCTTGAGAAAATCGGTTCCCTCACCATGGGGATCAATTCGCGGCATGTTGCCCCTCGACGATGGCAATCCCACTGGAAGCACCGATTCTGGTTGCTCCAGCCTCTATCATCGCTCTCGCCTGTTCATAGGTATGAATCCCACCAGAGGCCTTGACTCCAAGATCAGGGCCTACCGTCTTACGCATGATACGGAGGTCTGTTTCTTTTGCCCCTCCGGTGGAGAAACCCGTGGAAGTCTTTACGAAATCAGCTCCAGCTGTCTTGGCTAGACGACAGGCACGGACTTTTTCTTCGTCAGTGAGCAGACAGGTTTCGATGATGACCTTCAGGGTCTTCTTCCCACAAGCCTGTTTTACCTTTGCAATATCATCCAATACAAGATCATCATCATGGTTCTTCAACCAACCGATGTTTATGACCATATCTATTTCGTCTGCACCATCGGTCACAGCACGCTTGGCCTCAAAAGCCTTGCTCTCTGTGGCCATAGCCCCAAGGGGAAAGCCTACAACTGAACAAACCATAACTTCACTTTTTGCTAAAATCTTGGCACAAAGGGGAACCCAACAACTATTCACACAAACTGATGCAAAATGCCACTGCTGGGCCTCTTTACAAATCTGCTCAATCTTCTCGCGCGTTGCATTAGCTGCGAGAACCGTGTGGTCGATGTACTTGGCGACATCATCTACTATCATGGCAACCTCCATTGCTTAATGGTACATGGTAAGCTTACTCCAAATCCCTATTGCTATCAACGGAATTATAAGTGGCACAATAGGGAAACATCTCAAATCTTTCAAACACGGTGTTACACTAGGAATCCTTTTCTGAAGAAGAAAAATCCAATGCTTCTCCAGATTTGGCAGTACTTTAAATTGCCTATTTTTACTGTATTTAGTGGTAATCGTTTTCTATTGAAAACATCATGTCTCCAAAATCTTGGAAAAGAAGCAAAACCGTCTCATGCCCTTCTTGAGACTTCCTGTTCAACCACTCTTTCTCATATTGGCAGTAGGGAATTATCCCGACAGGTAAAATAGCTTCTTTACCTGATAAGGCGTTAAGAGAATTCTCTCTTGCTTTATTTTGATATATATCCCCCTATAATTTCAACTGATGCTTGAATAATTTTCCTGATACTTGAATTATTTTTCTTGACAGGGAGGGAGATGCATATATACTATTTAATAGATGTTACGTAACACCTATTATTGTGTGGATACGTACCACCTAAACTTAAGGGGGAAGAAAAAGATGAAAAAGAAACTGTTAAAAGTCTTGGCAATCAGCTTGATGTTTGCCACCATTTCCGGTTTGGCTTTCGGCGCAGGGACAACTGAAAAATCAAAAGATGTTACGGTCAACATGTTCCAACTCAAAGTTGAGATCAAGGACGCAATTGATGGGTATGCAGCAAAATATTCAGAGGCAACCCCCGGCGTTACTGTGAAGGTTGAAACACTTGGCGGTGGTGGTGATTACGGTGGTGCCATGAAAGCCAAAGCTCAAGCTGGTCAGATGCCTGACATATTCATGATCGAAGGGCGTGGCGGTTATGAGATCTGGAAAGACTACATCGCTGATCTAAGCAACGAACCATGGACAGCCGACACCGATCTGGCCTTTACAGTCGATGGCAAAGTGGTTGGATTCCCAGTCGCCATCGAAGGCTACGGATTGGCCTACAACGCTGAAATCCTCAAGAAGGCTGGAATTGATCCGGCAACATTGACAACCCGTGCAGCATATGAGAAAGCATTCAAACTGCTGGACTCAAAAAAAGCTGAACTTGGCATTGATGCACCGGTGGCGATGGCCGCATCCGTCGCTGGCGGAATGTGGTGGGTCGCAGCCCAGCACAATCTTGCTGTGTATTGGGGAGGAGGACTCGACTTCAACGACACCAGCATCATAGAGAAAGCACTCAATGGCAAGCTGGATAGCGAACGCTTCCTGCAATATACAAAATACCTCCAACTGCTGTTCAAGTATGCTGATAAAAAAATCTTGCTGAATGGTAGCTATGATGATCAGGTTGGGTCTTTCGCCCAAGGCAAGACAGCTTTCCTCCATCAGGGAAACTGGGTGGATCCAAATCTTGCTCAGCTTGGTGTCACCTTCAAGATCGGCTACGCTCCTCACGCATTTCTTGATGTGGAAGAGAAAGGCCTCTACCTGTTCGCTCCAAGCTGGTACTGTGTGAATCCCAAGAGTCCGAATGCTGAAGCGGCAAAAGCCTTCCTCACTTCGATTGCAACGACTCCAGAAGGACATGATTACATGGTCAACAAGGCAGGTATGATCCCAGCCTTCAAGTCGGTCACACTCAAGCCCTCCGGCCAACTCAGCCAGGCTTTGATGGAAGCAAACGCAAAGGGTGGAAACTACGGCGTGTTCTTCGGGATGTTACCCGATGGCGCTGGACAGAATATATTCGGACCAATTTTCGATCTGTTTGCTCAGAACCCTGATAATACAGACCAGTTTATCGCGGATATGACAAAAGCGGTTGCGAACCTCGCAAAGTAGTAGTAATCCCGGCTCTTGCAGAAACCAATTGTTTTTGCAAGAGCCTTTACCAATCGATCCTGGGAGTGGAATGAAATGAAACAAAGTCGCTTGGTCAATGTTCTGTTCGTGGCACCTTGTGTTTTCGCCTTTACCATGGTTATCATCATCCCTTTCTTTTTTGGTCTCTATTTTTCCATGACTGATTGGAATGGTGTGAACAACGCCGTCAATTTCGTGGGGTTCAAGAATTTCCAGTCCCTGTTTTCCTCACCAGATTTCCTGTATTCCTTTTTGATAACAATCGCATATACAATTATCAATATTGTCTTTGTCAACATCGTAAGCTTTAGCCTTTCATTGATGGTGACAAGCAAACTCCGTAGACGCAATTTCTATAGGGCAGGTTTCTTTGTCCCCTACCTCATTGGGGGAATCGTCCTAGGGTACATCTGGCAGTTCATACTGAACAACATCTTGGTGGATTTCGGCAATATCCTATCGATTAAAATATTGCAGACATCTTTTCTCAGCCTTCCCCATACGGTCATATGGACTATGGCTGCAGTGAACACCTGGCAGTACGCCGGCTATATCATGTTGATTTATGTTGCCTCTATCCAAAGCATTCCTGCCTCCCTCATGGAAGCGGCAAACGTAGATGGAGCGAATTATATCACACGGGTATTCCACATCCTGATCCCGATGATGGCAAATGCCTTCACTATCTCGCTCTTTTTAACCCTGACTACCTCGTTCAAACAATTCGATATGAACCTGACATTGACCAATGGCGGACCAGCCACTAGATTTCTCGATGTTCCGGTCAAAGCCAGCCAATTGCTTGCCATGAATATATTCAATACCGCGACCGCCAACCGCATGGCGGAAGCACAAGCCAAAGCTGTAGTACTGTTTTTTGTGCTGCTTGTGATATCCCTAATCCAAGTCTCAGCGAATAAAAAGAAAGAGGTGGAGATGTGATGAACAGTACAAAAGCACAAAAAAAATTGCACCCTACAGTAAAATGGAATTTGGTTCTGCTGGAACTCCTGACTGCAATCCTTTTTATACTGTTTATGATTCCCTTTGGTATGGTTGTGCTCAATTCAGCAAAAACCTCCAAGGAGATAATCTTCAATGCAATCGCTTTGCCTTCAAACTGGAATCAGCTGGCTATCAATGTCTCGCTGATTTTCAATAATCCCACAGTCGATTACTTGGGAGCCTTTGTGGACAGTATATTGATTACCTTTTTCTCGCTTCTGGTTATAGCCCTTTTTTCCTCCATGTGCGCATGGGTGCTTGTACGAAATAAAACTATCTGGTCGACTATACTTTTCATGATTTTTGTATCAGCTATGGTCATCCCTTTTCAAGTTTTAATGTATCCCTTGGTTCGATGGATGCGAATCAGCGGCGATTTCCTACATTTTCGTCTGCTCGGAACCATTCCTGGAATCGTGTTTGCCTACTTGGGTTTCGGAAGCCCCCTCTCAATCTTCATTTTCCATGGATTTATCAAAAGCATCCCTTACGAACTCGAAGAAGCCGCAACCATCGATGGCTGTTCCCGAGGGAGGACTTTCTTTACGATTGTATTCCCCCTTTTGCAACCGATTATTGTTACAGTCCTGATTCTTAATGGTATCTGGATTTGGAACGACTATTTGCTCCCCTTGCTCGTGCTTGGCTCCAACGGTATTGTCCAAACAATACCAATTGCAGTGACGGCCTTTGCGGGTGCGTATCTCAAGCAGTGGGACTTGATCTTGACATCGACTCTTATAGCCATGCTTCCTCTCATAATTCTGTATCTGTTCGCACAACGGTATATCATTAAGGGAATGGTAGAAGGTTCAATAAAATAAGATTTATGGAGTATCATATGAAAATTGTCTTGGTAGGCGCCGGAAGTATCCAGTTTGGGTATGGTATGCTTGGCGATATTTTTACCAGTAAAATGCTGACAGGTAGCGAAATCACACTGCTGGACATCAACGAGCAGGCATTAGGGAAAGTTTTGCATAGCGCGCAAGAGTTCATTGCGAAGCATGAGCTCCAATTCACCGTGAATGCTACCACAAACAGGAGAGAAGCGTTTGAAAATGCTGATTTCATCATCTCCTCTATCGAAGTAGGGAATAGGTTCCAATTGTGGGATGAGGATTGGAAAATTCCATTGCAGTATGGAGTGCACCAAGTCTACGGTGAGAATGGAGGCCCCGGCGGGATTTTCCACGCCCTGCGTATCGGCCGTGTCATCCTGGAGATTATGAAGGATGTTATGGAGATATGTCCAAAAGCATGGGTTTTCAATTACTCGAATCCGATGACATCCATTTGCACAACGGTCAAAAGGGTGTATCCCCAAGCAAATTTCATCGGCATGTGCCATGAAATCGGTTGGCTAGGCCGATGGTTGCCCCGTATGCTTGATAGGAAGCCAGAGGATCTGCATTTCAGGGCGGCCGGATTGAACCATTTCAGCTGCTTGTTGGAGTTGACAGATCGCAAGAGTGGCAGGGACCTCTATCCTGAGGTATTGGAAAAAGCTGGAGCTTTCTTCGAACGTGAGCCTGGCTATAGCGACCTGTTGGATGAATACCGTAGAACTGGAAATCTTGGGACCTCCGAGAAGTTCGATAAAGGCCAGTCCGATATGATAAGCAGTTATGAATGGGCAGACCGCCGGTTAGTCCAGTTCATGTTGAAAAACTATCAGCTGCTACCGATTACAACTGACAGCCACTTCGGAGAGTACTTGAGCTGGGCTTGGGATGTGGTAGACCATCGGGGTATCCTTGATTTTTATGATGTGTATAAAGTCATGCTGTCGCAAGATTCTCGTCCAGAAATCCGAATGGAGACATCCGAACGGGTGGTTCCAATCATCGAAGGCATCCTTGGAGATTCCGGTTATGAGGAAACTGCAGTCAATGTGCAGAATGATGGGCTGATTGAAGAATTACCATCGTGGATCTCGGTCGAGGTTCCTGCAATCATTAACAAACACGGTGTGAATGGTATCAAGATGAGGGATGTACCAAAGGGGTATCTTGCCTTGCTCAGGTCTTACGCCGGTGTGTACGATTTGACAGCAGAAGCTATCATCCAAGGAAAGAAAGCGTATGTGATCCAGGCTATGCTGGCCAATCCTGTAGTACACCAGGCTTCTCACATTGAAGCCATGGTGGATAGGATGATCGACCAGCAGAAAAAATGGTTGGGATATTTGAAGTAGCAGTATAAAAAGGCGGAAACTCGCTCCAAATGGGGGTGTGCATCCGCCTTTTTTTAGATAAGATACAGGCATGTCGACAATAAAAAAAATTGCTCAAAAAGCAGGAGTCAGCCCAACTACAGTAGCCAACGTCCTACATGGGAGGCTCGGCAGAGTATCGCAGGGCACTCTCAATAAAGTACAAGCCGTCATCCAAGAGGAACAATATGCCCCCAACATGGGTGCGCTCATCCTCGCGCATAGCGATTCCCGCATAATCGGCGTGATCATGTTCATGGAGCCACGTCGGGATGAGACCGTTCTTGAAGATCCCTTCTCTTCCGCAATATTGGGGGCCATGGAACGCAAGATCCGTGAGAACGGATACTTTGTGATGTTGCATACCACCAGTGACGAGGCCGAGGTCGTACGTCTTTCCAAAGCCTGGAAACTAGCTGGTTTAGTCCTGGTCTGGGCTCCTAGCAACATCTGCAACATCATTTGCGATAGTATCGATACCCCCTTGGTGTTTATCGATTCCTATTTCACTGATACCCAGCGAGTCTACTATAATATCGGGTTGCAGGATCAGCGTGGTGGCTATGAAATGGCCCGTTACCTGCTTTCGATGGGACATAGCCGCATCGTGTTTCTTGCGAATGACCCTTCGTTCACAGGGGGAGACAAAGCACGTTTCACTGGATGCCGTGAGGCATTTCAGGAGCAAGGGCAACTTCTGCCCGAAGATTGTTATGTACAATTGCCAAAGGCCCGCAGGGAACGAGAGAAACTGTACCTACAGTTCGCCGATGACAGCTCGCCATATACGGCATTAGTTTGTTCCTCCGACTATCATGCTGCCGAGGCGGTCTCGTTTCTGCAGGATAGTGGCATCGAAGTCCCCAGACAAATATCAGTGACAGGTTTTGATGATAATATTTTCGCACGCTTGGTCCGCCCCCATCTGACGACCATCCACCAGGATTCTGGGGAAAAGGGAAAGCTTGCGATATCCATGCTCATGAAACTAATCAGAAATGAACCGGTGAGCGAACCCAATAGGCGACTTCCCATACGTCTGGAAATACGGGATTCTGTGCAGAGAATTGTGGAAAAATAGAAAGGAACCTCATACCTGTATCCAATATGAGAAATTTCTGTACAGCTCCCCTGATGGNNTGGTGCTCCTACGGAGAAGACGGTCAACATACTGGAGGAAGCGGTACAGGCTACTGTAATAATTCATATTGGTGCCGCTGATCCTCATCAATATAACGAATTGATCCCTTGGGATAGGCTATGATGGGTCTGACACTCTTATACATCATCGTCTCGAATTCATGGACACTGCCATGTATCAACAGACAGATGAAGCCTCTGTACTGTTTTGTATCATCTAAACTTGGTCATGAGATACAACCACGTTGAATACAGATAAAAATATCTTTTTACGCACTCCAAGCTACTAGTAGGTATAAGGCAAAGCTTGACGAAGGCTTCAGAGCACTATACCCTTAGTCTCATGATTTTAGAAACCATTGAGAAGTATTATACATGGGCACTGATAGCCATCCTGCTGGTGAATTTCACCCAAAGAAAGATCCCCCGCACGGAAAAGAAACGGTTTGCTACCATCTATCTGGCAGCAATTCTCCTGGTGTTTGAGGTAGGTATTGTAACCATCCTCTCACGGGAACTGAACCATAACCTTGCCTGGCTTGTGCTTGCACTCTGTATCGGGCTTTTCTACCTCTTCAGGAATAAAGCCCTGCCTTTCAGGCTTCATTGTGTAGAGTGTGGGACAAGGATGGATTTCAACCACATCATCGGCCATGACGACAACCTCTGCAGCGATTGCTACAACAAGGCTCATCCGGAGGAAGCCGCTGCCGAAGCTGCCAAGAAACCAAAACCCGCACAGGTCACAGAAGAGCCTGCTGAATTGGTGGTTCCCGACACAGTGGCAGAGATGGACTGGGACCTATGGGACCCCAAGGAAGTGTGTGTCATTACCTACCTCTTCGATGGGGATAATGTATTGCTTATCGACAAGAAGACAGGATTGGGAACCGGTCTGGTCAACGCCCCCGGCGGACACATAGAACTTGCTGAGACTGCAACCGAAGCAGCCATCAGGGAGGTCAAGGAAGAGACTGAGCTTGTTATTGAAAACCCAAGAATGGTTGGAAAACTTAACTTCCAGTTCAAGGACGGGCTGTCCGAACGCGGCTATGTCTTCTTTGCCGACACCTATAGCGGCACCCCCACTGAGACTGAAGAGGCCAAACCCTTCTGGTGCCCCATCAAGGACATTCCCTATGACAAGATGTGGGAGGATGACCTTCACTGGTTACCCCAGGCTCTTGAAGGCAAAAAATTTGAAGGGTTCTTCATTTTCGATGATCAGAAGATGCTCGACAAGCTCGTGACCTTTGAGGAAGATGAACAAGAGTGAGATTGGCCTAGGCTGCTGGCAGTTTGGGCCTTCCTTCGGGTTTTGGGATGGTCAAGACCATCTAGATTCCGTCCGTGTCCTTCATAAGGCACTAAGAGACAACATACGACACTTCGATACTGCCGCTTCCTATGGGAGTGGCAGGAGCGAACAGCTCTTAGGGCACCAGATTAAACGATTTGCAAACTCCATCAGGCGTGAGGACCTGAGACTTGCGACGAAAATAATGCCCAAGAGTCCCTCTCTTGTCAGAAAGGATGTGCAAAAGAGCCTCTCCAGGCTCTGCACTCCCTATCTGGATATCCTCTACCTCCACTGGCCAAGCAGTTCAATTGAAATCCATCCTATACTTGAAGCAATGCTACAGATTAAGGACGAGGGTCTGGTACGGTCTTTGGGCCTTAGCAACTTCCCCCTACCGTTACTCCCTTCATTATCTGAATATCCCATTTCCTACCTTCAGATCCCCTGTTCACTGCTCTGGACCAAGGGCATGCAGAGCATTCGTTCCTACTGTTCCAATCATGCTATCAAGTTGGTTGGCTATAGCCCCTTGGGCTTAGGTCTGCTCAATGGAAAACATCTTAGAGCCCCTGATGACAGCAGAAAGGATCTTTATGTCTTCACTGAAAGCTCCTACTCCACCTATTTGGAGCTTTATGCTATACTTGAAGGGCTAAGTGAGAAGCATCAGCGCCCGATGGCCCAAATCGCCCTCAGGTGGGCGATGGCCCAAGGGTTTGATGTGTTGCTCCTGGGAGCTAGGAACAAAACCCAATTGCAAGAGAACCTAGAAGCCCGATCAATAGAGCTTAGTGGGGATGAATGTTCAGCACTAGATAGGGCCACTTCCCTCCTTGCTGGAACCATCCCATCCGGACAGGACAATCTGTTCGGACACAGGTGGTAAAGGTGAGGATCCCTTTGGAGAGTGCACAAACTG
>DMAO01000312.1 GCA_003446545.1 Sphaerochaeta sp. | reverse complement strand
ATGCAGGCTCCTTTGTCACGATTACTACACTTTGTGGGGTAGAGAATCCCCTTTTGTAGTGGTATAGTCTCTTCATGGATACATTTCTGGAACTACTTAAGAAAGAGATGAGGCCCGCCATGGGCTGTACGGAACCGGCAGCCTCAGCCCTTGCAGGTGCTAAGGCTGGCTCTTTGCTAGGGGATATCCCCACGTCGGTTGAAGTTGTCACCAGTCGTGACATGGTCAAGAATGCCATGGGGGTCGGTCTTCCTAACTGCTCGCTTAAGGGTATTCAGGCAGCCGTCGCACTAGGGGTGTGCAAGGGTGAGGTGGAGAAGGGCTTGAGCATCCTCAGTGAGATTAGTGAGGAGCAGCTTCGTCTGGCAGAACACCTGGCAGTCTCCCTATCCATCAGTAGCACTGTACCGTCCCTCTATATCAAGGTTACCGCGCATAAGGGATCCAGTTCTTCTGTCGCGGTCATCAGCGGAGAACATGACCGCTTCAGCTTCCTGCAAAAGGATGATGAGGTCCTGCTCTCCTTGCCTGTGGACAACTGCAGTTCTGTCTTGGATGAGTCTGATCAGTGGCTCATTGGCAAGGCTTCACTTGCTGATCTTCTTGCCTATGCTGAGGCTGCACCAGAAGAGGCTATCGCACTCTGTCTTGATGCCAAGAATACGAACCTTGCCATAGCGGAGCATGCAGTACGTAACGAGTATGGTCTTTCTGTGGGCAGGATAGCCTCTGAAAGTCTCAATCAGGAGCCTGGAAGTCTTTCTGAGGCCTTCAGCCTTGGCTCAGCTCTTGCTGCCGCTGCAAGTGATGCAAGGATGGCAGGCTGTCCGTTGCCGGTTATCATCAACAGTGGGAGTGGCAATCAGGGCATTACCCTGACTGTCCCACTCGCTGTTGTCGGTTCAGACCTGAAGAAAAGTGACGAAGCTCTGGGCAAGGCCTTGGTGCTCAGTGAACTGGTAGGTCTCTCTCTTACTGCAAGGAAGAACCGTCTTAGTGCCCTTTGTGGGGCCTTCACTGCAGCCATAGGCACAGCCTGTGGTCTTGTGTACCTGCTTGATGGGGATCTTGAGATTATGGACCGTGCGATCAATACGATGATAGGCAACCTCACCGGTATCATATGCGATGGGGCAAAGATGACCTGTTCTCTGAAGATTTACTCCTGCGTAGAGGCAGCCAATCTTGCTTGCAAGCTCGCTTTTCGTGGGTATTCCCCAGGGAATGAGAGTGGTATCGTGGGCAAGAATAGTCTGGAAAGTATGGACTTCCTCGCGAGACTTAGCCATGAAGGGATGGAAGAGACTGACAAGACCATTCTCTCCATCATGTTGGGGAAACAAACATGAACTATGTGGCAATAGATTTTGAGACAGCAAACAGCTATGCAGGAGGTGCCTGCGCTGTTGCACTTGCACGCTTTGACGAAGAAGGGAGCCTGCTTGATTCCTACTACTCGCTGATTAGGCCCAAGCACCCATATTTCGACCCTGGGATGACAGCAGTGCACAAGCTCAAGGAGGAAGAGTGCCTGGTTGCTCCACAATTCGATGCATTGTGGCCAGCGATGCGTTCCTTTATCGGACGTGACATCCTTGTTGCACATAACGCTGTCTTTGACATGGGAGTGCTGAAGGGTTGCTTCGAATCCTATGATCTTGAGGCAAAGGCAACATCCTATTTTTGCACCTACACCATTGCAAAAAAAATGTGGCCCAAGATGCTCAGCTACAAGCTGACCTATCTTTGTGACCACTTCGGCATGGAGTACCAGGCACACTACGCACTCGATGATGCCATCATGTGCGGCAAGCTATTTGCCAAGCAGTGCCGGGGCAACCTCGATGACTTGCTGACGCTGCGGAGGTTCCTCATCACCAGCGGAATCGAGGCTAAGGTTATTGAGCATCAGAGAACAGAACTCTTTTTCCTATGAAGGGGAAGAGTCCGGTTCCCCAGAAACCCAAAAGTGCATAGCGTGAAAAAGAGCCGACCGAGTAGAGTGCTTCTGGGATCAGGGCATTCAGTGCCAAAATGCTTATCACCCCGACCATTCCAAGGAAGAAGCGTAACAGCTTTTTCTGCAATGTGGCTTCTACAGAGTAGTTGACCTTCTTTACCTCAAAGGCGAAGCCAAGATAGCCTCCTCCTGCAAGAGCCAGGGTTTTCATGAGATCAGAGAAGGCAACCTCGTCAACACGATGCATGTTCAGGAGTATGGCAAGTGCCAATCCCGCTGCAAACGTTATGCACCCGATGATGATCGTGAAGTTGTAGCGTTTTTCTTTGTTCTCATACAGGGCACTCATTTTGGTATAGGCTATGAGGGTGATGCCAATCCCCAAAACCAACCCCCCAAACACATCGATGGGCCAGTGGACTCCAAGATAGAGCCTGCTTGTACCTACCAGGACTATCAAGATGGCACATAGAATGCTCAGAGCCCGCTTCTTGTAGGCGAAAGCCAAGGCACTGTAAAAGGAAGCTCCTGTGGTGGTATGACCTGAGGGGAAGGAGTATCCGGTAGCAGTCGCCAGGCGCTTGCCGTCGATGTTTCCCAATACCTGGAAAGGCCTTGGCGCCCTGACAATTGCCTTGAGCAGTCCCATGGATATGACTGAGAAAAGTAGGGTGGAGTAGATGGTGAAGCCTTTGTTCTTGTCCAGGTTCCATAGGATATAAAGTGTCACAGCGATGATAAGGGTCTGTTCCCCAACCGCTGATGCGAAATTGGCAAACGAGTCCATAAAGGGACTACTGATGTTCTGGAAGAAAAGCAGGATGGTTTCTTGCATAAAAGACTCCTTACCTAGGAGTATACGCAAGTAGAGGGATGCTAGCAACTCAGAAGAGAGTTGTACGTGGTTGATTACTCATTAAATATAGCTTCGAGTACATGTAAATCCTGCTATGTGGTGATATCGGACATATACATCACCCAATTTTCACTACGGCTTTGACAATGTTCTGCTTGTCGGCAACACTCTTGTCCATAGCATTCTGGATGTCATCGAATTCGAAGATATTGGTCACAATTCCTTTGAGATTTATCTTGCCTTCCTCGAAGCCGCAGCAAACTCAAGTGATGTCCCCGAAGAGAGGCTCTTCCCCTGACAGTGCCCTGTACAGTCCCAAGTATTTCTGTGATGTCTGCTGTCATGCGCCCGATGGGGCTGTTCTTCTAAGATTTCGAGCAGAGAACAGCTCTGCATAGGAAGGGATGGAACTCTCTTGAGGATATGGTGGCAGTTGCCCAAACGCCACCTTGTTCCCAACTTACTCTGCTATGCTGGAGACTGCGAAGTATGACAATAACAAGGAATATGAACTCATGGCTCAGGTCAATCTGCTGATGATTGATGATACTGTCAGTGAAATCCCCCTACTTCTCTGTTCCCTTTCCGACAACTATTCGGATAAGGGCGTGGAGGATACCCTATGATCCTCAGGAAAATGAATGGGTATATCCT
>DMAO01000038.1 GCA_003446545.1 Sphaerochaeta sp. | reverse complement strand
AAATACAGAGAGAAGGCCTCCCTACATGAAAACACCTCCCACAAAGCACTTGTCCAAAGAGGTATCTGTAGTGCAAACTGGAGAAGGAGGAATACCAATGATCAGAAAATACGACGAAATGCCAACAACAGTGAAGGAACACTTGCGGGGAGGGTCTGGTTCAACCATTTTCAAGTCCCTTGCAGAAGAGGGAAGCGTACAACACTGTCGCCTTTTCAGTGAGATAACCCTGGAAAAAGGGAGTTCCATCGGAGAGCATGACCATGTGAACGAGACTGAGTACTATTGGATCACCGAGGGAGAGGGCATCGTAACCGAAGCCGATGGAGAGAAGCTCGTGACAAAAGGGGATCTGGTGGTCACAGGAGGGGGTGCAAGCCACGCAATCCGAAACGAGCAGGAAGCTCCCCTGAAGTTCGCCGCCATAATTATCCTAGACTGACAGACTGAGCAAAAGGATAGGAAAAGAAGGTAGCGACCTAGCAAAATATACAAGACAGCCTGGAATTCCCAGGCTGTCTTGTGTGCAGGGTATAGTGATGTATCGTTCCCAAGGTTCGCCTATTCGGGCGAACTCACGCCTCAGTTGCCCTTTATCTTCACTTCGATGCTCTTTGGCTGCACCTCAGGTCTCTTAGGTAGGGTGATGGTCAGAATACCATCAGAGAACTCACCCTCAATGGCCCCTTCGTCAATATCTTCAGGCAGACTGAAGGAACGTTCAAATGCGCGGTGGTAGCGCTCGCATACCAAAGATTTTTTCTCCTTATTCTCTTCAAGATTGCTCTGCTTGGAAGAACTGATCTTGAGCACGTGCTTATCGACATTGACGTCTACTTCCTTCTGGGTATAGCCAGCAAGTTCGGCCTCGATTACATATGCAGTATCAGTCTCAGTCACATCGACAGGGGGAATCTTATGGAAAGTACCCCAGTCAGACCAGAGATCATTAAAGAGTGAGTGGTAGTTATCTACAGCGTTGTTGCGGTTATTGGTTACGTAATATTTCATGATGACACCTCCATGTGTGCTTTGTGTTGTATGCAGGCCTTCCTGGCTTGTACCAACAATCATGCACAGAGCGTGCCAACATTTTAGAAGAAGTATCTATTTATCAGAATCACAAAGCATGTATGTAATATTAATGTTTCTGGAGAAAGCTTTTATTTTATATGTCAGATAACTTCCCCTGATCTCTTTAGTATTCTTGGAAAGAGACATCCTTAGGGTGTTAGCGCTCAGAACGGCCCAATTTCACCATACAGGTGATTATGTGAGTCATTTTGACTCAGAGGCCTCGTATGGAGTGAGTATCACGGGCAAAACTGTCCCACTGATGGCAAAATCATGACATTTACTTGCCCCTATAAGGGATTCTAATAGTACTGCAACAGCACAAGCCCTCCAAAAAGAAAGGCTTGTGCTACTCAGTATTACATTTCTTTTAAAATTGTTAGAATCTCATCCTTGTACAGGTCCTTACAGCGTAATCACCTGATAGCCTTTCTCTGTATAGGACAGGAAAGAAGGGTGGTTGCTCATGTCCCCACCTACCGGTAGACCAGAGCCCTCATTGTACTCAAGAACCCCAAGGGTTGCTGAACAGGCTCTGCAGACACAGTCAATGAGCTTGAGGTCGACCACCTTCTTAAAAAGGGGATTCATAGATTCGGTCATCCTCTCCACTAAGGTTACAGCCTCACCTTCCAGGACAATCTTCACATCCTTGCCTTTGGAGTGCATATCCAATGCGTTGAGCAGCACATGCACAAAGCAGACTGGGTTTCCTTGAAATGCAAAAATGACAAACTTATCCATAGTATCCATCCTTTCGTAGAATGTTATTTGTATTCAATCATACCACAGATACGAGATTATGCGTTGCATCGCCTCTTCCTCCCCTATTCAGGAGAAATACCCGACTGCACTTGCGAACAACCCATTGTCCGGCTTGTAGGGAGTATTCCGATAGAGGTCCTTAGTCGCCCGTTCACTATGGGCCATCCTTCCAAAGACCCTACCGTCAGGTGAGGAGAGCGCCTCCAAGGCGTACTCTGATCCATTGGGATTGTAGGGCAGAGCCATAGTGGGCTTTCCCTGGAGGTCAACATACTGGCTAGCTATCTGACCATTGAGTGCCAAGTTGTCGAGAAGAGACGCCTTACAGATGAACCGTCCCTCTCCATGGGAGATGGGGACAAGGGAGATATCCCCCGTCTGGTGGCTTTGCATCCAAGGCGAGAGCGTGGAGGAGACTCTGGTACGAACCAACATCGACTGGTGACGGGCAAGAAGATTGAAGGTCAGGGTGGGATCATCCTCTGTAGGGTTGATCATCTTCCCATACGGCAGCAACCCCAGCTTTACCAAGGCCTGGAAACCATTGCAGATTCCACCGATAAGCCCATCACGCACCTCTAGAAGCCGGGTTATCTCCTCAGCTATCAAAGGATTGCGTAAGAAGGAGGCGATGAACTTTGCAGACCCATCAGGCTCATCCCCACCGGAAAAACCTCCGGGCAGGAAGAGTATCTGAGAATGGGAAAGGGCCTCGGCAAAGGAGGTGACACTCTCACTAACCCCTTGGGCAGAGAGGTTGTTGATGACAAACTGCTCACAAACGGCGCCCTCTGCTACGAGGGCAGAGCTCAAGTCATACTCACAATTGGTTCCAGGGAAGATGGGGATAAGCACCTTCGGTGCGGGTTTGGGGTATTTGCTTTTGGCCCGGGCCCTTTTTGTCCAGTTCAGGGTTGGGATATCCATGGTAGGCATCTCTGATCGCTTGCGTGGATATACCTGTTCAAGGGGCATTTCATAGGCAGTCTGGATCTGGTCCAAGGTGAGGTTGAAACCTGCACCAGAGAATCTCTCTTCCACGGTGGTATACCCCAATAACTCACCCAGAGTCATATCCTGTGCAAGCTCCAGAACAAACGAACCATACCGCTTGGAAAACAGGTCAAATTGTGCAAGAAAGGCGAAACCTATCCTGTTTCCCATGCACATCTTCATAAGAGCCTCTGCAATGCCCCCAAAACCAATAGCATAGCAGGAGGCAACCTTCCTCTCCCTGATGAGGGCAGCGACCTGTGCAAACAACTGGGGAAGATCCTCCTTCTCTGCCTCTAGAAGAACTACAGCATGGGCAGATCCCTTGAACTCATTGCTTATCAAAGCCTGTGCATCAGAAGCGCTTATGGCAAAGCTGACCAAGGTGGGAGGGACATCAAGGTCCCCAAAGGAGCCGCTCATGGAGTCCTTGCCCCCAATCGCAGCCTTCCCAAGCAGCATCTGGGCTTTGAAAGCCCCCAACAAGGCTGCAAAAGGAAGACCCCAACGCTTAGCTTCGGTGCCTAGCTTACCAAAATACTCCTGAAAGGTAAGATAGGTCTGTTCAAGGTCGGCTCCTGCTGCTACCAGCTTTGCAACAGAGTGAATCACCGCAGAGAAAGCGCCTTGGTAGGGATCCTGTTCCATAAGAAAGGGATCATACCCCCAAGCCATCACCGAGGCAGTGGAAGTCACCCCCTCCCCGACAGGAAACAAGGCCGCCATCACAGAAGAAGGGGTCGCCTGATACTTCCCCCCATACGGCATGAAAAGAGAGGCGGCTCCTATGGTGGAATCAAAGCGCTCTGAGAGGCCCTGTTGGGAACAGACATTGAGGTCGCCCATCAGGGAGAGGAGCCTGTGGTTCAACGTAGCGCTCACTGATTCACCCCTCTTCTGTATCGCTGGTCGTGGAATGACAACACGTGC
>DMAO01000095.1 GCA_003446545.1 Sphaerochaeta sp. | reverse complement strand
CTCCCGTCTTGAACGGATATCGGTAATACCCCCAAGCACCAAAAGGTCGGCATGTCTCTCCTTAAGCAGTTGTTTCACCACCACATGGGTGGCTCCTTCCAATTTGACCGTTTCAATTTCCAAATGCACCTGTGCCGCCAACTTGGTGACATGTCGCAAATATCTGTCCGCATCGGCTTGCAGATCACGCTGGTACTCATCACGCTCTATGGCAACAAAGATACCGGCTTTCACCAACTCGCTGAGAGCTTTCGTATTTACCACATAGACGGCAGTGAGATTGGCTTTATGTTCAACAGCCATCTTAATGCCATACATTGCAGCGGTCATCGAACTCTCAGATCCGTCAAGATACACTACGATATCCTTAAACGGGACTCCCATGCGAACCTCCTTTCTCCATCGTATCATTAACTACGACGGAGGTCATCCTCTTCTGCTTAGGATCAATGGCAATTTGTGCCTGTTCCATCCTGCTCTTGACCACTTTTAGCAAGATGAAGTTCTCCCTCTCCTGCTCTTCAATACGGCCACGCATCCAATTGATGGTCTCCTGGTTATCAGGAATTACTATCTTTTCCAGGGCATTGACCTTGCGGATGGTCTTCTTGACCTCCCGTGCGAGGCGCATGATGGAGACCTTCAACTCTGCTAGGCGCCCCATAAGACTCAAGGTATCGCGATAGCGGTCAATTGACAGTTCGGCAAGAATGCTGGTGTCTTCACTACTGAAATAGGGACTGTTATCGGTAAATGAGGTATCGACCTTGGGTAAGGTCACCCCCATCACCCTTCGTTTTCCTAAATCAATGGAATAATCAATGTTTACAGCACCACTGAGATTACCTACCCTCAGACGCCCCATCTTCATGATGGCATCACTCAAGGAAGCCTCAGATTCCTTGAGGGCCTGAACAACCCTGCTTTCGTAATCAACGGCCTGATCTACCAAGGTCAGCAATTCAGCTACAAGAATCGAACGTTTCTGATCCAGCAGTTCATACCCCAATTGGGCAAACTTCAGGTCATCCGCCAGCTTGAGCAAGTTGCTCCGTGTAGGAGCAAGAGTGGTATTCACGCTTCCTCCTATTTGCCGTAGTGTTCGGCTATCTCCTCATCGCTGAGACGCTGCAACTCCTCTGAAGGAAGTATGCTCAAGGCCTCCCATCCGATATCAAGAGTCTGTTCAATACTGCGGTCTTCGGTAAAGCTCTGATTGACAAACTTGTGTTCAAAGAAATTACCGAACTCCAGATACTGCTGGTCAAGGGAAGTAAGCTCCTCTTCTCCGATGACGGAGGCAAGATTCTGCACGTCCTTGACGTGGCTGTAGGATGCAAAGAGCTGGTTTGCCAAATGAGGATGATCACCTCGGGTCATCCCCTCTCCGATACCGTCTTTCATGAGGCGGGAGAGCGAAGGCAGGCAGTTGATCGGAGGATAGATACCACGCGCCTGCATCGAACGGTCAAAAACAATCTGCCCTTCAGTAATATATCCCGTAAGGTCGGGGACTGGATGACTGATATCATCATTGGGCATAGTCAGGATAGGAAGCTGGGTAATGGAACCACCTCTTCCTGCTATCTTCCCCGATCGTTCATACAGCTCGGCGAGGCTTGAATAGAGATACCCTGGATACCCTTTTCTGGAAGGGATTTCCCCACGCATCGTACCAATCTCGCGTAAGGCTTCGCAGTAGTTGGTCATATCTGTCATGATGACCAAAACCTGTTTGCCCTTTTCAAAGGCCAGATACTCTGCAAGGGTGAGTGCTGTCTTGGGGGTGATGGTCCTTTCAATGGAGGGGTCATCTGCAAGAGAGAGAAAGAGCGCCACATTGTCCAATACCCCTGTCTCCTCAAAGCTATCGATAAAATACCGGGCAACATCATATTTGACTCCCATAGCTGCAAATACAATGCAAAAATCAGCACCACTCTTCCTTACCTTGGCCTGGCGAGCAATCTGGGCCGCCAACTTGTTATGGTCCAGACCGTTCCCACTGAAAATGGGAACCTTCTGGCCTTGGATTAGGGTGGTAAGACCATCGATGACAGAGATTCCTGTCTGAATGAAATCCCTTGGATACTCACGAGCAGTAGGATTGATGGGCTCGCCATTCACATCTTTCTCGACAGCGCCTTGGGGTAAGGTCGAACCATCACGGCTTTTGCCCAACCCATTCATAACCCGACCGAGCATCTGCTCAGAGACGGATAAGGTAAGAGGCTCTCCCAAGAAACGCATTCCAGTGTCAGGAAGGTTTAACCCATCGGTTCCTTCATAGACCTGTACGACTACAGCCTCATCACTGGTGTCCAGGACCTGCCCCGAGCGATGGCTCCCGTCTGGAGCGATAATTTCAACAAGTTCACCATATCCGACGGGATGGGTGTTTCTCATATATACCAAAGGACCGTCGATACGGGAAGTACCGCGATACTCCCTTCCTGACAGCAGGTGACGGTCAGTGTGAACAAGCAATGTTTCTTCTTTAGTCCTCATAGATTCCCCCAAGCTGGTCGATGGAACGCTCAAGCCTCAGTTGCAGCTTATCGAAGGCTTGCAAGTCATCGTTCTCAATGGTGAGGCGCATCCTTGCTATCTCCTGAACAACCTTCAACCGACGAATCTTGACCATCGGCACCCCTTTGGCAATAGCCTCAGAACCCTTCTGATAGTACCCGAGAATGATCTCAAGCATCCTCACCTGCTTACCGACCGAGCAAAAGCGGTCGACTTCGTCAAACGCATTCTGCTGGAGGAAAGCTGTCTTGAACAGGGAACATACCTCAAGGATGAAGTTCTGACTATCTGGTAGTGCATCAGGACCGACCAGCTTGACAATCTGCTGTAAGCGCACTTCCTTTTGCAGGAGCTCCATGATCCTTTGTCTGTTTATCTGCCAAGTCCCGTCACTATGCTGACTCCACCAGGGCTGTACATCGGTGAGGTATTCACTATAGGAGTCTATCCAACTTATTGCCGGATAGTGACGGCTACTAGCCAATGCACGGTCCAAAGCCCAAAAACAACGGACAAACCGTTTGGTATGTTGGGTTACTGGTTCTGAAAAGTCACCTCCAGGAGGGCTGACAGCACCGATGACTGAGATTGATCCGGTTTCTCCGGAAAGACATTTCATAAAACCTGCCCGCTCATAGAACTGGGCAATCCTGGTGGGAAGATAGGCAGGGAAGCCCTCTTCTGCCGGCATCTCCTCCATGCGTCCGCTCAACTCCCTGAGCGCCTCTGCCCACCGGCTGGTGGAGTCTGTCATGATGGCAACATGATAGCCTTGGTCACGATAGTATTCGGCCATGGATATGCCTGTATAGATACTCGCCTCTCTAGCTGATACCGGCATATTGGAGGTGTTCGCTATAAGAAGGGTGCGTTGCATCAGGGACTGTCCGGTCCTTGGGTCAATGAGCAAGGGGAACTCCCTAAGTACGTCGGTCATCTCGTTTCCCCGTTCACCACATCCAATATAAACGATGATGTCAGCATCACACCACTGGGCGATGGAGTGCTGGGTCATGGTCTTGCCTGTACCGAAACCACCAGGAATGGCGACGGTTCCCCCTTTTGAAATTGGGAAAAGGGTATCGATGACCCTCAAGCCAGTTATGAGGGGTTGTTTCAAAGCAAGACGTTCGGTCACAGGACGCGGTACTCTGATAGGCCAGTGCTGTACCATCGTCAGTTTTTGCTCTTTACCGTCGGGAAGCACTACCGTTGCAATAATCTCCTCAACGGTGTAGTCACCTTCGGAGGCTATCTTGGCAACGACACACTCATCGATGGAAGGGGGGACCATAATCTTATGCACTACCCTTTCGGTCTCAACAACTTCACCGAGGGTCATTCCCTTGGTCAGGTTTGCACCGACTTCTACCTTAGGTACAAAGGGCCACTTTTTCTCATGGTCAAGGGCAGGGAAGGATATTCCTCGTGAAATAAAGGCGCCGGAAGCCTCCATCAGCTTTTCCAGCGGACGCTGAATACCGTCGTAGATCGTTCCTATCAGCCCAGGTCCAAGCTCTACACTGAGACTCAAACCACTACCATAGACATTGTCACCAGGGCATATTCCGGTAGCATCCTCATAGACTTGCACGGTGGCCCTCCCGTCATAGAGCTTCACCACCTCGCCAATAAGTTGTTGCTCACCGATCCTGACCATCTCCATCATCGACGCATCTGTGACGTCCTTGAGAATGATGACTGGGCCATTTACCCGTTTGACTTGTCCGACTATTCTGTCTTTCATGTATGTTCCTGAATCATTGTCCTAATTACGCGGTCAAACCGTCTGAGACGGATTTCGACCTGATTGTTAAACGAAACCTTGTCGTCCAACGAAGAGAGCACTACCCCAAGAGACCTTATTGGTTTGGGATTCAGGCTCAAGATAACATCAGAACCAGTATTTTTCTTCACTAGGGTTACCGCTTCCTTAAGATGTTCCTCAGTTGCCGGGCATTGCATATTGGAGGAGACCTTCGCCTCCTTCAGATCCAAGCCGATGGCAGCCTCTGCAATCCAAGCGGAGAGATGGGGCTCGATCATCTTACGGTTCATCTTCTGCCGAAGCAGACGCATCACAGAAAGATAACTCTCATCGATCTGCTTGAGAGCCGCCTTTCGCTTCACACTAGACATATTTGCCTGAAGCCGCAACTCAACCTGCCTAAGCTTATGCTGAAGGGTTTTCTGCTCCAACGCAATCTCTTGAACAGATTGTTTTTCAGCATCTTCAACAATTTGCTTTGCCTGGAGACGTGCATCCTTCTCAACCTTCTCTGCAGTTAGCTCTGCTTGGCGGATGATTCCTTCCAGCAGACGATTGTCCGTGTTATCCATGAGAACCCCTTTAAAGCGATACACCGATGGCTTTGTTTACTAATGATCTGAGATCCGTATGATTTCCATCTCCGCGTGAAGAAGGGATCTCAACCACAAGAGGAAACGATTCGGAAAACAGATACTGATCAACTGTCGCTCGGATCATATTGGCTACCACATCTGTAATGATTATGATGCCGTTGGCGGTATCCTCCAGTGCCTTGTTCCAAGCCTGTCGTGCCTGTTCGGCATTTGTCGCCTGCATGCCGAATACACCGACAAGGGAGAACCCCAGTACGGTATCCTCGTCACCGATGACAAAATACTTCATCTGTTATGCCTTACCGAGAATCATCAGAGCCGTGATAAAGCCAAATACAACCAGACCTTCTGCAAGTGCGATGAAAATCAAAGCCTGACTGGCAATTTCAGGTCTTTCACTGATGGCGCCCATTGCTGCGCTCCCCACCTTACCAATTGCCAAGCCAGCTGCCAGGGCTCCTATGCCAAAGGCAAGGGCAGCACTGAAGCAGATGACAGCTACGGTGTAGCTTCCAGGGGCTGCTGCCTCAGTAGTAGCTGCAAAGGCACTAGGGGCAAAGACAAAGCCGGAGGCGAGCAACAGCAACGCTGTGGCAGCAAAGGACATCGATACTTTCTTTTTGAATGCGATACTGGTCATATTGACCCTCCTAAAAAAACTTCCTATTTTTGAGCAGCAAACGATGTCTTCAAGCCGACCGGCTCATACGCAACACCCTTTCCTGTAAAATACCTAGAGAAAAATTCATAGTAGTTGAGCCTCAAGGCTTGAATACCTGAGCTCAACCCTTCAAGTACTATTACCAGTGCGTTTCCCAAGATCAATATGGCAATCGCACCCACGCCTCCACTTAGGGAGGAAAGTTCGTGAAAGGACCCCATCAGGGCAGCATGGGCGATGCCCAAGCCGGCGACACGCATGAAGGAAAGCGTGTTGGACAGGTATCCGCCAAAAATCTCCAAGAGGTCTACCACCCACTCCATCACAGCGTCTAAGGTGACCGTTCCCAAACTATGCCGTTGTCCTCCCTTCCGTACAGAGAGATGATAGGCAATAAACCCACGTAAGAATAAGAGCAGAATGGTAACGATTAAAACAACAGGAATCCAAGAATCTGAGGGAAAAGTCTTGTAGCCGCTACCCACAAACACGAAGCCCATATAGAGCCCAGTAGCAAACAAAACGCCTCCGACGATGCCATTCTTGTCTATAATCATCTTCAGCCACGATTTCTTCCTGAATAAGTTGATCCAGTTCAGGACTAGACCTGTATAGATGACAATTATTCCAAACTTGATGGTAATTCCAAGAATACCGTAGACATCCTTGACAGGCCCGGATGTGACATCGCCTGCGACAACAGCATCCAGATTAAACCAGAGGGCTGGGAACAGGGGAAAGCCAAAGTAAGAACCATACAGCACTCCGAAGAGCATGGAAGAGAGCCCTAGGTAGGGCAACAGCTTTCCGATATTGCGACTGAGCAGCCCATCTTCCTTAAGGGGATTTTTCTTGTAGCTGAGCTGGATCAACAATCCGACGAGCAGCAGGACAAACCCCTGCCCGACATCCCCGAACATAAGGCCAAACATTGTGAGGTAGGCTATCATGACAAAAATAGTTGGATTGATTGTGCCATACTCAGGGGTGCTGTAGTTATTTACTATCTTCTGGAATGGTTCCAGAAACTTTGGTGAAGTAATAGCAACAGGAACCTCCTCACGGGGCATCTGGGTAGCTTCGGTCCATTCGATGACACACTGTCCTTCACTGGAGGTAAAAATGGCTCGGGTAACTTCATCAGTCTGGTCAGAGGGGACCCATCCGGAAAAGAGTGTGGTGTTTCTGGTATAGGAGAAGTAGGAGCGAATCTGATCGCTGAGTTCGTTGAGCCTGAGATTGCCCCAAATGGATATGAGAGCTGGACTCTCCTTCTTGACAAGGGCATTGATCTCTGCTTCTATCTCTCCCCTTTGCACACCCGCTTTGCGGTGTTCCTCATCCAGACGGTGGGTAATGAGTGAGATGGCTTTTTTCTGGGCTTGCACATCACTGCTCTCTATCCAACCAAACTTATCAAGTAAGGGTGTGACCTGCGAACCATCACGGCGTAGGGTAAGGGAAATAAACTTCTTCCCATCAGAAAAGGGTTCGAGAATGCCACCAAAGGAGGCAAGGCGCCCTGAAAGGTCTTCAGCCTTCCCATGCTCAATCTCTCCTACCCGAAGGTCCAGATATTCACCCTTGTCCTCATCTATGTAGCGATGCATCTCATCGAAACCGAGCACAAGCTGGTTGCTTTCCTTCTGACGGTCTTTCAAGAGAAGCAGCTTCTTTCCCAAAGAATCCATCAGTGCCCCATAAGAGTCAAGATCGGGCTTTTCCATATTCTTCACATCAAGAACGTCAGCGGAGGGCAGGGAGATCTGCCCCTGTCTGAGGACAGCCTCAACACGGTGGCGCATATCTTCCAAGACAATTCGGCTGATGGAGCTTGGGCGGGAACTAAGCTTTTCCATTTGCTTTGGGTCTAACTTATTGAGGTGGACAAAATCCATTACACCCAGCTCCAAAAGGCTCTTGACCACTGCATCGCTCATCTGTTCCAGAACCACGGCCGTAAGCAGTCTCATTGGCCTCGTAAACAAGTTCATGCTAATACCCCCCTGATGTAATCCTCTTCATACCCGTAATACTTGCCGTTGAGGATTGCCTTGATCATGGTATCCTCCTCTTTGTAGAGGAAGAAATAGGCAAGACTGACCCCTATGGTAAAAGGATCGGAAGCCAACATTTTCCTATAGACGGACTTGCGGCGTTCATGCAGGTAGGCCTCAATGCGCAGGTTTTGCAACGCCATGAGTTCATCCTGGCGTACACTTCCCTGCTTATCTTCAGAAATCTGTCGGATAGCCTCATTAAGGCCCGGATACAGTTTTTCAATGACTACAAAAGGATCCCGTTCTTTAGCGCTCTTGTTCACAAACTCACGTACACTCTTGTTTTTATATACCTTCCCCCATGGCATGAGAAGATTTGAAAGGATCGCCTTGTCCATCTTGTGGTACCAACCATAACGGACCATCATCAACAGGTTCTTCAGGTCAATATCCACCATGAAAACAGACTGGGCAACATTCTTGTCCAGCTCTGAGAGTTTTTCTGTACTAGCCATCATCTGTTCATACCACTGCAGATCAAGCTTATTTTCCAAGACAAACAAGCCCTCAGTATCCAACTGCTGTTCAGTGAAGGCGTTTACAACCTCACTATAGGGAGTATTGGCGAGTGCCTTACAAACCTCATCCCATGAGATAGCGTTGACCAAGGCAGTCCAGTCAATGTCATTGAGGAGTTTCCCCTTGAAGAGATATTCACTGCGAAAGCGCATCGGACGTCGGCGGATGATACTTCCATACCAAAGACGAATAGTATTCTTGAGGTTGTCCACCTCGACTTTTCCCAGCAGGTTCAACACAAAGTCCGCAGGTTTTCCTTCCAGATATTTTGCAACTTCCTGGTACATCTCCACTTCATTGTAGAGCAGGGCAAGTTCCATCTGTTGGATATCACCTGTCCTATCATATGCGGTGGCAACTGAGGAATGTGCACTGTCACGAAGAACTGCAACAGCTTCAACTACACCTTTGGCCTTAAGCAGGTCCTCGATGATATGCGACTCGCGCATCAGACCGATCCTAGCCCGTAGTTTAGCGTTAATAAACCCATAGAGGGAGGTGGGATTTTGTTTCATAATACGGTTAGACGCCCTCCAACTCAGTCCGGCAGATTTTTTCAGCAATGCTGTTGGCTATCTCATCTAACATCGCCTCACTCAGAACTGAAGAGATATCGAGGCTTGCCTCAAATTCTGTAAGTTGGAGATTAGCATCCTCCTCTGCCTGCAGCAGTAAGGATTGGTTCTTTTCCCGTTCTTCCTTGAGAGCTGAACGAATAAGTTCACTTGCCTTAAGTTGTGCTTCATTGAGTATGTTGCGTGAATTGGTATTGGCATCACGTAGGATTTTCTGCGCTTTATCTTCAACTGAGAGAACTTCGTCGATTATATCGCTTCGCACGGTAGAACTTCCTTTGGTAGCAAGACAATGATGAATATCATACTCTTACTTTTGCATACTAGTGTCAAGTGAGTTTGAATTGAGAGGGTTAAGGAGCACTATAGCTCAAAGAAGGAGCCCGTTCTGATTCCCCCATCTCAGGAGAATACAAGGGGGAAGAGAAATCCTCCTCATTAGTTCCTGATGTAACAGCCTGTTGCTCAAATTCATACTGATCAACAGATTGAATTCTTACAGAGGAGAAGGATGGAACTCCGGGGATGGAAGTACCTAAAACCACGCTCTCCAAGACAGGTACCTCCTGCTTGCCGTCTGCAGAGGAAGAGGTCTGAGAAATGACAGAGGGGGTAGCGGCTTGAGTGTTCTGCATGGACTCTGAATCAAGTATGATCGTCTGCTGTTGAGGCAAGCTCTGAGCTCCCATTTCCACAAAGGAGAAATCATTTGCTGTCACTTCTGGCTCGGGGAATGCATCAAAACTCCAGTCATTCTGTTCGAAAGACGGGAAGATTATCTTCCAGAAGGTTTCCTCGTTAATCCTTTCCTTGACCTCAAGAGACACATTTGCATCATAGCCGGTAACCAGTTCGGTACCGAAGACATCCACTTCCTCTTCTACCAACTCTTGTGTAAACGCATCCTTGACAATGATTCGCTGCTCAAGCTCCGGGTCTGCCACCCAGAACTGTTCCAAGAGCAATACCCTATCCTTACCAGCCTTGCCGGCTTCAACTTCAGGTACGGTAAACCTGACAGCATACCAGAGGTCCTCTACCTTGAGATCAAAAAGATAGTCACCAGGAAGGACATCACTGAGGATGAAGCGTCCATCCTGATCGGTAAAGAGATAGAGAGAATCATCCCGCGTCATAACCTCCTTCCCTTCATCAGAAAGGGAAAGGGAATAGACAGGAGATGAGTACTGCTCATACGGGGTCTTGTCGGTCTTCAGCAACACTCCACTTACGGTAAAGGAGGGTTGGATATCAATCTTTGCCATAAAGGCCTGACGGCTTCTAGGGCTAATTTCATATACAAAGGATGCACCAGTGCTATAGTCGCTAGAACCTGTAGAGAATACCACCACGGTATTCTTAGCGTTAGTTGAGATGTTGTTATACAAGGCACTTCCGAGAGGACGCACCAGCACAGTCGGTGATGAGTCCAAGCTCCTCGCTATGGAAATCTCCGATTTTCTCAACTCCCCAACAGGTTTGACCAGGAAGAAAGCCTCATTGACCGACTTTGCCACGGCAAATGCCCCATCAGCAAAGGCAAGGGAGGTATTGGCTGTAAAAGTTGTTGTCATCCTCTGATAAGAGCTCGACGCATGTTGCCTCAACGAGAAGGAAGCGAGATCACCACTATGTGACCATCCTGCTACCAGTGAGTGATCCTGAGGTGCGTCGAACTTGAATCCACTGAGATTCAGGTTCAGACTATCCTTGGAAGAGGGTCTGTAACTGATGCCTACAGAACTGCTGCCGGTCACTGACGAGAAACTCTTGTCTGTTTGCTGGCTAGTAGATGCACTGGCATTGAGCTTCGGACTGAATGAATAACTACCAGTTATCTGAGTCGTAAAGGTAGGATTGAAGGGATCAGTGTCGAGAGCGTTCAATGCGAGGGTAGCGTTTAGCGACATACCCTTGAAAGGAGAGAAGCCTGTCGAGAAGGAAGTATTCCATGCCGGCGAGCTCTTACCGATACTCTGGGTGATCGATCCCGAAAGGGTAAAGCGGATATCCTTGGTGAGGTTGCCACTGTAGGAGATATTTCCACTAAGGGAAGAGAGAGGATCAGCAACACTTACGGTGCTACTGGGATAGGGTTGCATGTAGGTAACCCCTACGTTGAGCGTTCTAAACTTAGCTTCAGACTTTCCGCTAAAACGGTGGTTGATTGCTCCAGAGAAAAAGGGAGAGGTCCACCCATGCTGTTCATCCAGACCAAGGGAGAGCTGGATCTGGCTTGTCCCTATCATGGAGGCAAAAACGCCGTTTACCGTTCCACTAAAAACACCAGGCGAGAAGGCAAGTTCGGTAAAGAAGGTGAAGGTGTTGGAAACCCCAATCTGTTGCCAATAGTTTGTGGTAAACTTATCCAGTTGATAAGAGAGGTACTGACTATCGAACCAAGGCAGGTTGAAGGTCCAGCCATCGTTCGACCTTGTGGAAGATTTCACCTTCGGTACAGTAAGACCAAATCCATAGAGGGTATCACCCTTACCAAGAAGGCGGTAGTCATAGCCCATGTCAACATACTCTACTTTCACATCATCAGGGTGGGCGGTGGGGATAGTCACTATTTTGACAACATTCGCGCCCTGGGTAAACACAAAGTCCTTAAGGCGGTACGTTCCTGCAGGGAAATCCTTGCTAAAAAGCTCATTGCCATTGATGGAGATTACAACCTTCGAGGGTTCGACCAGGACAATTTTATATTCAAACTGGTTCCCCTTTGCCCTATCGGTACCGTAGGAATAGTTCTTTTCTAGCTGTATGCCAAATGGGGTAGATCCGGAAGCTGCGGTGGTGCTCAAACTTGAACCCACATTTCCAAAGGACAATCGCTGACTTGATGCCACAAAGTCATAGAATCCATTCCAGGAGCCCAAGGAAAAAGATGTAGCAGAAGATAATGAGGAGGATACGGAGAAGGAGAAGTTTATGCCAACTCCAAAAATGGATAGCCTGTTTGATACACTGAGACTGATGAGCCTATTGTTCAGGATAAAGGTGGGAGATGGAGCATAATCCAACAGGGTATAGAGACTCAAGGAACTGGCCATGGATAGTTTGGCCGGTGTCAGGACTATAGCCCCACTCATACCATACTGCTCCCTTCTGTTGATGGAAGCGGCAGTGACGCTCACCAACCTCTCAGGCATGTCTTCCAGGCCAAAATCCAACGAGACAGTAAATGCAGCACTATCATAGGTTGCTTCAACACCACGATTATGGATCTGTTCAATGGAGAGATAGTCAAGCTTGTCTCCAAATAAACGTACTGAGGCCTCTTTGGTTATACAGTCCCCTATGTACTGGCTAAGTTCTGCAGCATTGACAGATTGGACATCTCCTTCGAACTTTACTTCAATATCGCCAACATAGTCTTCGTTGACATACAGGCCCAGGTAGTAAAGCCCATCATCATAGGCAACGGTAGAATCCGCTCCTACCACAAAGAAATCAGCAAAGAAATCATCATCCAAAGCCTGGGTTGCCACCATGACAGGGAAGAACATTTCATACTCTTCCTCTGAAAGAACCATTGGTTCGAACATGAAAGGCACATCAGGAACATACTGCTTAGAGGAAACAGTGAGGCTTCTGGGAATGGGTGGTATCTTGACCACCTCGGGGATGCGAGGAAGTCTGATCAGGTGTTCCGGTGGGGGCATTGGGATGGAGGGCTTATACTCCTTCATACCAAGAGGAGCTTCAACAGGAGGAATACTTTCAACAACAGGAAAGCTTTCCTCAATAAACTCTACAGAAGGAGATCCAATAAAATGAGGAAGAGCAGGAAGCGAGGGTGCCTCACGTTCTACAGTAGTTACTGGGATAAGTTTTTCGCTCTTTTGGGAAGGTTTCGTCAGAGGAACCTGAAAACAGGTCCACAGGAAGGTGGTAAGAAAAAGGGTTACAAATGCAAGTAACCCGCCCAAGATTACAGCATGTGCTAACCCCTTACGTTTCATATTCAATCAACCCTATTGGATAGCAGCGGAAGACAGATCCCCACTATTTGCTATATTTAATTGTAGCCTGATAGGTCACCCCAGGTGCTCTGGACAATTCTTCAGGCCAAGGAATCTGTTTGGTAACTGTCTTTTTGGCAAGAAGGTTCATACCATCAAGGGAAGGGAGTGCATCAGGACCTTGCAATATGACAGAATTCCCTCTGCTGTCCTTTACCTCAAGAATACTTGAGACCAAAAGCTGGTGGACAGTACCCATATTGACGACAGTGACAGCCATAGCAGGCGATCCATCCTCTGCTGAAGTTGGTGCTATCGATCTGACAGCAACGTTTTCAACAACCCTAGAGGGTTGTACATAGAGACTTGTAGTATAGATATAAAGGAAGTTAAACATACCCTTGTCGGTACTGCTCTTTCCTTGTGAATAAGGAATCTGTTCAGCTTTCAAACGAAAGGAAAGCTCGTTAGTGACTGTTTTTGGTCCACGATACTGTACACGAACAACCCAGCTACTCTGGGGGGGTACCACAAGCTTGTTTGGCACAATGGAGAAATATGCGTCTGCCGGTGAATTTATCTCACCACCCTGACTATCCTGATCCCTGATGAGTGCAGATATGCTAATGGCAATTGAGTCATTGCTATCGTTTACGATTGTGTATGTCTTCGTGCTCTCTGCCCCAGTTGGCTGAAAAACCTGCTCCAGAGGAGAGAATTGGTACGCATACATACTCGACAATGACACAAATAGGGCAATCAAGGCGAGTATTATCGTTCGCTTAGCGTTTTTTTTCATATGGTTCATTGAACACTCTCTTTTTACCAATCTGTTTTGTGATAGTGTACGCTATAGAAAGCGTTTCTTCAAGTATTGATTAATTCGCAAACAAGGAAAACCCATATAACTAGCTATTTGCCATTCTTTTCATGGCTGAATCAAAGGTTCCTTTGAGAATTGGAGCAAATTGGGCAACAATTTGCTCTGTTTCCCCAGGCATCCCTGTCTGAAACCAATCAAGGGTTGCACCAACGAAGGCATGTTTATAGAAATTTATCAAAAAGGCGAGCTGTTCTGATGTCACCCCTGCCCTGTCAGAGCGAGCCTGCAAAGAGTTGGTAAGCAGAGTTGCTATTTCACGACAGAGATATCTGTCAAGCAACTCCCTGCCCAGACTGTTATAGATATTCAGCATCACAATGCGGTTTTCCTGCAGATAGGTGCATAAGGAACGTAGTATTGTCTGTCCGTCATCGGCCTTCTGGATATCGGGATACTTTATGGCGAACTCCTGCCCTTCATTGGCAAACATCCAATCCAACAGGTGGTAGATGTCACGGAAATGATAATAGAATGTCTGTCGATTGACTCCACATCTAGCTACCACTTCTTTGATGGTTATCTTATCGAGGGTACGCTCCGCCATAAGTTGCTTCAGTGATTGGGCAAGCGCTAGTTTCGTCATTTGGGCCATACTGATCTCCTACATACTCTGTCTTAAGGTACAACATATTTTCCGAATTGACTATAGCAATCTAGTACCAGTTGCCTACATTACTGAAATTTGATAAGAATGAAAGGTATCAATACCCCAGGGCAAGCCCTGGAGAGAGGAGGCGTTGCCTCCTTTTCCGCCCCAAGGGGCGCTTTATCTCACCTTGCTTTCCC
>DMAO01000085.1:630-4079 GCA_003446545.1 Sphaerochaeta sp. | reverse complement strand
AGCAAGAAAGTTTCATTTGCATAAAAGAGTGAATACCAGTGCAAGGCTTCACTGAGTTGGCTTGGGTCCCCTCCCCTGTCAAGGAAGGTATAGGCCAAGTTTGCAACCTTGGACAAGATTTGAGAGATGACCTTGTCGTCCCCCTTTCCCGACAACCCTGAACTGAGGGAAAATACCTCTGCAATCTCCTTCGATACCTGCGCTTCCAGGGCAAAAGTATCAGCTAAGTAGGATAAAAAACCCTCTTTGTCGGTAAATATCCCTTTAGCATGCTCATATTCTCCGAGTGTGTACTCACATCCACAGGATTGACGTATTACCGATTCACAAGGCAGGAGGATATCAGGAGCGAAATCACTCTTTTTTTCAACCATTTGCGCAATCATACTCCAAGCCATCAGGGCCATCTGCATGACAGGCATCTTTGCTGTAGTGCAAGGCACCTTCAAAAGATGACTTTCACTACTGTCGTTGAATCCAATGATCTTGATGTCTTCAGGTATGCTATATCCCAGCTCCTCCAGCTTCTTGCCAGCGGCAAACATCATCATGTCACTGGAACAGGCAAGTATTTCGAAATCCACCCCTGGCTGAAGAGCCCTTTCCAGCAAGAGTTGTTCAACACCCTTGTCCCCCTCTGTCCAGGGGAAGGGATCGGTCACCAGAAGGGGATCATACGCAAAACCCTTCTGATTGAGAGTATCGATATAGGCTCGGTAGCGGTCATTCGAGGAAAGGTGGTTTTCAGGCCCTCGAATAAAGGCAATGCGTTTTGCCCCATGGACATTGATACAGTGCTGAAGGATTCCCATTACCCCACAGTAGGCATCAAACGCTATATCGGGAAATCCCTCACGCTTCAAACCCAGGGTAACACAGGGCAGTAGTCCAAACCGACTGTACTGGTTCTGTACGTCTTCAATGCTAACAGCCCCCCCCAAGGAGGAGCCCCAGACGATGATGCCGTCAAGATTACCACTATGCACCAATGGATACAGGGAGTTACGAAGATGCTCGTGGTCTTCCAGACACTCCAGCCTCCCCCCAGGGAAGACAAAAAGTGTGTTGTTCCCCTCTTGAGAGAATCGGGCTACATCAGACCAGAGGGCATTTGCAGCCCCTGTATGGATTGATGCAAGGACGAGTCCTATTCTCTTGCTCTCTGTTGTTTCCAAGCGTAACTCCTCAAGCTCTACAGTATCATCCATTTGCCAGAGATGCCATTATTCTTTACTTGCAATTAAGGCAATGCACTGGATCCAAGTTTTCTCTCTGAAAACCACTGCACAATTCTTGCATATTTCAGATTCTTGTGCATCGAATACCCAGACATTGGCAAAAACACACCAAAAGATGAAAGTTTTTTTCTCTCTTTTGTCACTATCAATTGCAGAAGGCATACGATTACATGCACTATTCAGCCTGTATACTACATGCCTTAGAACAACACTAAGCTTGACAGGTCAACTTACTCAAGGATATCATTGGAACAATGTTTCATTTTCAAACCATCGAGACAAGTCTTACCAGACTGAACGAAGCTCTAGATCGTCTTATGCCGATCATCACCCCGCTTGGGGTACTTGTCGGCTTCATCCTGGGATCTCGCGTCTCATGGATGAAACCCTCGGTTACGTGGCTGTTTGCCTTCCTTACCTTTAGCGGAGCCTTGGGCATCAGCTCCTCGAGCTTCCTGAAGGTAGTCAAGAAACCCAAGAACATCCTCGTCTTCTTCCTAGGTACGAATGTCATCATGCCGATCATCGCCTGGGCTCTTGCATCCCTCTTTTTTGGTTCTGGGCCTGCTGTTGTGACCGGTTATGTCTTGCTACTGTCCATTCCCACAGCAGTCTCAGGGTATATCTGGAGTGCCATCTACAAGGGTAACGGAGCGCTTTCGCTAACCCTCGTCCTCGTATCTACAATCATGGCACCACTTTTGACTCCCTTAACCATAAGCTTTCTTACCCAAAGCAGCGTAACCATCGACAGTACCTCAATGATGCTCTCCCTACTGAAAATGGTGGTCATACCTTCGCTGTTGGGCATATCGCTTAACAGCCTCACCAAAGGAAGGGTAACCGTTCATCTGGCTCCCTCTCTCAAGCCGTTCTCCAAAATTGCCCTCTTTTTTGTCATCATCATAAACATCTCTCTGGTTTCAGAGCGTCTGCTCACAGACGCTTCCTGGGCCTACCTTCCCATAGCACTGCTCTGTGCGTTCCTCGCTGCCAGTGGGTACCCCATATCCTATACCCTAGGCAAGTTGTTCAAAATCCCCTACGAGGAGAACATAAGCATCACCTTCGCCACATCCATGAGAAACATCAGTGCGGCCCTCGTGCTTTCCATCGAGTTCTTTCCCGCCCAGACAGCCCTACCTGTAATCTTTGGAATTGTATTTCAACAGACCGTATGTGCCTTTATGGGGTACTTCCTATTCGGACAAAATACTATTCTTCGACATAATCTAAGGAGTAAGCCATGCAAGCAATCACAGACGTAAAGAAACCAGTAAAGAGACCCGTTCGTGTCCTCCAATATGGGGAAGGGAACTTCCTCCGAGCCTTTGCTGATTGGAAAATTGACATTCTCAATGAAAAGACCGATTTCAACGGCAACGTTGTAATCGTCCAACCTCTCGAAAGGGGTCTTGGTGATATGCTCAACGAACAGCAAGGTCTCTATACCACAGTCCTCAGAGGCGTGCAGGGAGGAAAGACAGTAGAGGAGTACAGGAGCATCAACAGTGTGGCTTCCTGCCTCAACCCCTACCATGAGGATGACTATACAGCGTATATGCAGCTTGCCTCCAGTGAGGACCTTCGCTTCGTCTTCTCCAACACCACAGAAGCAGGCATCACCTACCACGAGGGGGACAAGCTACAAGACAAGCCCCAGAGCTCCTTTCCAGGCAAGGTATGTGCCTTTCTCTACAAGCGCTTTCAGGCTTTTAAGGGTGACAAGAATAAGGGTCTCATCATCATCCCCTGTGAACTCATCGACAAGAACGGAGACAACCTTAAGCGTATCGTCAAGCAGTATGCCACTGAGTGGAAGCTTGAGGTAGGATTTACTGCTTGGCTGGACGAGGCCTGTGACTTCTGTAACTCCCTGGTCGACCGCATCGTCCCCGGCTACCCCAAGGCGGAAGCCCAGGAACTCTGCTCAAAGCTTGGTTATCAGGACAACCTTTTGGTATCTGCTGAGATCTTCCACCTCTGGGTCATCGAGTGCCACAAAGAGTTCCATGAGGATGAGCTTCCATTCGCCAAAGCCGGCTTGAATGTAATCTGGACTGACGACATGAGCTTCTATAGGACACGCAAGGTACGTATCCTCAATGGGGCACACACCCTCACAGTCCTTGCTGCCTACCAGGGGGGCTTCGATACCGTGCAGCAGTGCATAGCTGACAAGGCCTTGGTCTACCCATTCATGCACAGTGG
>DMAO01000085.1:0-611 GCA_003446545.1 Sphaerochaeta sp. | reverse complement strand
AAGTACGCATCCGATGTGCTTGAGCGTTTTGAAAACCCGTTCAACCCCCATCAGCTGCTCAGCATCTCGCTGAACTCGGTAAGTAAGTTCAAGACCCGTGACCTACCCTCCCTTTTGGGTTACCATGAAACGTACAAGAAACTTCCCAAGCGCCTTGTTTTTTCCCTAGCGGCTCTTATCAGCTTCTATGAGGGGACGCAGTTCGAAGGCACTGCCCTTAAGGGGAGTAGAGATGGAGAGACGTACCTCATCCAGGATAGTCCTGAGGTGCTGACAAAGTTTGCCGAGCTCTACAAGACAAAGGATGCACAGGCAATTTCCAAGGCAGTGCTCAGCGAAACCTCTTGGTGGGGGACTGACCTTTCCCTGATAGAAGGCCTGCACAAGCAGGTCACTGAGAACCTCCTCTCTATCTGGAAGGATGGGATGAAGGGTGCCCTTTCAGCACTCTAAAGGAAATAAGTAACATGCAGACATTTTCAACATTGAAAATAGCAGAGAGTGATACCGTAGCTGTCGCCATCAAGGCCCTTACCAAAGGTGAGGTTGTGGAGGTTGGCGACAAGAGGATTACGCTTGCCTCTGATATCCCTGCAGGGCACAAGTTTGCC
>DMAO01000275.1 GCA_003446545.1 Sphaerochaeta sp. | reverse complement strand
AAGGCAGCATCACCAAACCAGTTCTTCGAACCGATAAGGCTATGGATGTAGATACCTGGAATTCCCTTGAAGAATATCATGATGGCGGAAGCTGCTATGAACCGGCGTACTGCAAGATCATCACTCTCGTCTTCTAGGATATGGCAGAGCGCTGAGAAGTAGTTGATATTAAGTTCATATGCACTGGTCGAACCATCCATCTCGCTCTTCCTTGAGACAAACCCACCCTCTTTGAGAGCATGGCTTGCCATTGCTTCAATTTCATCCTTGTCCAGGATATCCTTGACCGGCATCAGCCCAATCCCATCGTGAGAAGCGAGAAAATTAAAGAAGGTCACCTCCTTGGAGGGGAGGAACAAGGTTTTAGCCCATGTAGAAAGGGCCGTTGCATCTTGGGAGAGGAACGTATGATATACAAGAGGAGGAAGGGGAAAGTTGTATACCATAGTGGCCTCATCATAGCCACTCCCAAAATATGAGATATTCTCCCTATGGGGCACATTGGTCTCAGTCACCAGGAAACTTTCAGGAGAAAGAGCTGAAAGGACCCAGGCAAAGAACCGCACGATGGCATGGGTCTTGGGATGATGGAGACAACTCGTACCAAACTCCTTCCAGAGGAAGGCAACAGCATCGAGACGGACTATTGAAGCACCTTTGTGTATATATGAGAGCAAGACCTCTGTCATTGAGAGCAGGACCTTTGGGTTATGGTAGTTCAGGTCTACCTGGTCACTGCTGAACGTAGTCCATACCAGCTTGTCCCCTATCTTCGTCAGCAGCGGCAGAGCCCTAGGCCTGAAAACGTATCGCAAGTCCTCATCGCCATGCATTTCAATGCCAAAGTCTTTATACTCGAGTGCATCCTCCAAGAAACCTTTGATCCAAGAGTTCGAGCGGGAGAGGTGGTTCACTACAAAATCAAACATCAAATGATACTCTTCTTGCAGACGCCTAATATCATCCCAAGTGCCAAAGGGGGAGTTAACTGCAACAGGATCGACAACAGAAAAGCCATCGTCAGAGGAAGAGGGGTAGAAGGGAAGCAGGTGTATCGTGGAGATGCTAGAGCCAACATGGTTTTTTAGGAACGTATGCAAGACAGAGAGCGTAGGGCTATGTTCTTCATCGGTTATAGAGTCAGCATAGGTTATGAGCACAGAAGTATGGTGATTCAAACGGCTTTCCTGAGGTGTTTCCCTAGGATCAAGCAGATCCCTGTACTTCAGTAGCAACGAAGAGAACGCACCAAGCCAACGGTCCGCCTCTTCACTTCCATACATCTCCCTGAGATTCCTATAGATATGCCTGGTAAGTTCTTCCTCCCTCATGTCGACTCCCTGATGATTAGTTTCGGGCACATGATGACCTGCATACTCTCAAGACCTTGACCTGTAGCCTTATACTTTGGATTTTTCTCCTGAATAGCTTTGACAAGCAGTTTGGTTACAAGCGAGCCTATCTCGGCAATGGGCTGGTGTATCGTGGTGAGGGGAGGCCTGTACATCTCAGCCATGGGAATGTCATCAAAGCCGGTCACCGCAAGATCTTGTCCAATCTTCAGCCCACGCTCCTTGCCAGCATTGATAGCACCGAAAGCGATGCTGTCATTGAAGCCGATGATGGCTGTAGGGGGATTGGGAAGAGCAAGAAGGTGGGCGGCTTGCTCGTGGCCATCCTTCTGGTCAAAGCTCCCAATACGTACCATCGTATCAGGAAGGGGCAAACCAAGTTCGGCCATACGCTTGCGCACCCCTCGTAGGCGAACAGCAGAGAACATTACCGAAAGGGGCGGACAGATACATGCAATTCTTGTATGCCCCCTCTCAACGAGATGATTCACAATTGTGGTCATCGCATACTCGCCGTCCTCCTCTACAAAGGGGAAGTCCTGACGGTTTTCCACCATCCCGAAGGAAGCGAAGGGAAAGTTGATGGAACCTAGGTAGTCGATCCTCTCATCCTGGCAAAGGGTTCTGCTGATGACAAACCCATCGACCCTACGCCCGTTCACCAGTTTCTTATAGAGGGAAAGCTCCTTTTCTTTCTTTGCATAGGCTACCAGCAGATCCAACCCCTGTTCGGAAGCCTCTTTGCCAATGCCAGCCAACAACTCACTGAAAAAGGGTTCCGCATATCCAGTGGATGAATACGGAACTATGATACCTATGGTATCGGCTGATTTCTTTTGCAACCTTTGGGCCAAGGTGTTGGGCACATAGCCCATCTCCTTTGCTGCTTCTTTTACCAACTCGATGGTATCGGGGCTCACATCCGAACACCCCGCCAAAGCCCGGGATACAGTAGTCACCGATCTGTTTACCCGTTCACCAATATCTTTCAATGTTACCATAGGGTTCTACTCCATGCGGCCATAAAGGGTTCCAAAAGGAGACGCAGGCTCTCCATTGAAAATGTTTTCTGACCTATCATAAAGTTAGAGTCTACCATAATGGAGCGAGCGTGTGTGTCAAATAAAACCTTTGCCGCTTCCTTTGCAGCCCCCTCTATCTGGACCTGAGGAAGCATTGCGAGTCCACATTCGTCCCATTGCAGGCTCTCACTCTTACCTAGCTCTATCATGGAGAACCCTGAAGGGGCAATGTCACTGCGATAGATCTCATAGGGAAAAAGCGCAACCGGTAGTTTTGCACGTACCGCCTCCAACAATTGGTTCCCCCATCCTTCCCAATAGGAAGGATAGGTCACCATATCAGCATGGGCATAGGCATCCCAAAGGCTGTAGGTCTTTCTCCCCTGCACTTCTGAACGAGTATGCCCGATACTATCGCCAATCCAGAGCATATTGACACCCTGTTTGGCAGCCTTTTTTTGCAGCTGTGTAAGATACTGTCCCCCATCATTGACGATAGTGCCACACAGCACCAGGAGGACCCTACTCTTGTCTGAGTAGATTTCCCCATTGTAGAGAGGCAAGCCTCTGTGTGTTTCCAACTGTTGTTGTAAAGCTTGGGCAAAATCAACGGCAAGCTCGATTCCCTTGCGCCTGACTACCCGGGTAGCCTGCAACAGCAGGACATCAGAATCAGCGATACCGAAGACTTGTCTGAAATCCCCATTGAACGCATCCTTTTCCCAAGGGCCTTCACTGAAATCAAACACATTGGGTATGACTGTTGCACCTATCCCCTTCCTCTCTGCAAGAGCCTTTTGAGCCTTCGAATTGATCACCACATGCGAGTATCCCTGTGCATGGGGTGGGAGGTAGCGATCGCAGACCTCCATTGATCGTTTACACGTAAGCCTGACTGGAACCACTCGCTCCCAGTAGAAGTCATGGTGATGGGCAAGAACCGTAAGCTTACGTTGCCTGGCAATCTCTTCTAGTGCGATTGCAGCAGCAGGGTGCAGTCCTACCGACCAGATATTCTCTACAATGAGGATATTCAGCGAACACATATCTACCCAGGAGAGCAACTCTTTCTTGAGTGTCTCAGTTGTTGCAAGTAAGGCCTCTTCATAGGCCCCTTCACTGCCAAACCCTTCGAGACTATCGAAAGTTCCCGTATCAAGGGCACGCTTCTCCTCACTAAGGTAGGAGAGCCCTGTGATAACCGTACAGTAAGATGCTGGTAATGGGCGCTCCCCACAGCAGTAGTAGACCTTATGCCCAGAAGCAAGAAAGATCTCCCTCCACTTGTCCATCTCCAGGGATACTCCGTCAGTATCGCCAGTCTTGAAGTGGACCATCCCAATGTTCAGGTGTCGCCTCATTCCTTCACCCCCCCTTCGGCCAACCCTCCTGTAAGGTTCTTCTGTATGGACATGAACAGGATCATGACCGGAACAGCGGTAAGCATTGAGGCTGCCATTATCCTATCCCAAATGGCATTCTTCGACACAAAGAGCGTCTTCAACCCTATGGGCAGGGTATAGAGGCCCTTATAGCTCTTCAGGAATATTGAGGCAAACATATACTCATTCCAAGCTATCATGAAACAGTAGATGAATACGGTGATGATAGCAGAGATGGAAAGCGGTATTATGATGCGTATGATGGTGCCAAAACGACTAAGACCCTCGATCATGGCAGCCTCTTCAATGGAGTAAGGTATCGTCCTGAAGTAGTTCCCCAGCATATATAGTGAGACTGGAAGGGTCTGGACCACATAGATAAGGACAAGGCTAGCCATCGTTCCGCCTGGGGTAGTGAGCAATCCAGAGGCGGCAAAGATCCGGTACAGGGGAATCAGGAGCAGAATGCCACCAAACATATAAACAAACAGCACTCCTCTCTGGACTACAGATCGCCCCTTGAACTTCAGCCGGCTGAAGGAATAGGCACCCAAAATGGCAAGACAGACCGAAATGAAGGAAGCCAGGAATGCTACCATAAGAGAATTGGCAAAATATTTTAGGAAGGGAAATACATCCCCGGTATTCTGGTATTTGGATATGATCGCCTTCTTCTGTGCCGCGCTCAAGTCTCCTGACTCATTGAGCAACAGTTGCACAGACTCCGGAACATCCTTAAGGGAAGAGCCTATATTCAACAACTCCTTGTAGGCCTCCAAATTTACCTTGGAGGGAATCCAAGAGGGATTACCCCAGTCCCAAGAGTACT
>DMAO01000328.1:3066-3934 GCA_003446545.1 Sphaerochaeta sp. | reverse complement strand
TGCGCTTACGGGTAAAGGCCTTGGGAAAGGTAGGTATCCTTGCTATTTCAAGCAGTTTGGGATCGTTAAGAATCTGATAAAGATGTAGGATCCAAGCACGGACAAATGGGTTCATGGGTGACCTCAGTTATACAATAATGATACAGTTATTATATAACAAAAGGTAAAAATAGTCTTAATTTATTGCAACAAATACAATTAATTTGGTTTCAGGGGGGTACTCACCCCACTGTCAAAATTAAGTTGTGAACATTGATAAATAATGCTACCTACGAATCGGGATTTACTTGGCAGCCATTCACCCTACCCCAGTTTGAGATCAAGGACTTGGGAGGTCAATGGCGTTGCATTGTTATGGGATCACACCAGAGATTCTCCCTTACTGGTGTTGTTGCAAGTATGCTGGACCTGCCCAATACCAAGCTGTTTGAAACTGCACCTAGTGCCATGACAGGGGACATTATCAGAGACAATGAGACAGGCGAAATGAGCCTTTTCACCAATACAGAGGTAGCCTATGACTTTTTCTCAGCCTTGTTGAATCGCTCCTATCCTGAGCTCATGCTTCCTATAAAGCCCTTATATTTCATTAGCATGGCTTTGCAGCTCATATTACTAACCATGGATCTTCCTGTCCCCTGGAAGAATTTTGAAGAGATCATGACATACATGGAACCCGAAGAGGAAGCGGAAGAGAGGCGAAAGAAGGAGTGGGAAAGACTCAGGGACGAGGTCAGGAGCGTCATTCCTACTACAGAAGATGACACATTCATGAAGGATTTTACCGAACTGTTCCTCGATGCACAGATAACAGGAAAGCCAATGGATGTAGAGGCGATCTGCAAGGCAACAGGGCTGGACAGGGAAA
>DMAO01000328.1:0-2990 GCA_003446545.1 Sphaerochaeta sp. | reverse complement strand
GATAAAGAGGACCAAGACTATACATATGTTATCTACAACGTCCCTGATGAAGACAAAGTCTTTGAACTGATCGACCTACCCATGCCTGAAGAGTACCTAGATGACGTGTTGTACAATACCCTCTCTGACTCTGAAATCTTTGTGATAACGCTCGCCACGATGGGAGAGGCCCAAAGACAATTCCTGCAGCTTGTCAGCGAGGACTATGCCCTGGAGCTCAACAACTATGGAATGCTGAGAAGCATTGAACTCATGTTTTTGAGAACCTTTGAAGAGAAGCTTGCCTATCCTGTGATGAATGCCTTCATCTGGAGCCTCCTCTGCAGGGGCAAGGAGTATGTCCCTGTACGCAGCTATGCCATTGAGATACTGAAGTGGATACCTTCGGAAATAATGCACTTCTATCTGGAGGAGGAGTTTATCGAGGCCTTTAGCAAATTTGTAAAACAGCAGCTTTGTACAAAAGGCGTCTGCTCCCTGGCAAAGAGACCAACAGCGGCAGAGATAAAAAAAGGTACCTATACTATCAGGGGGACTGATGCCCTCTACACCCTGCTGAAGATACGGGATGAAGATGACTAGAAGAAGAAAAAGAGCGTATAAAAAAACCATTTTCCTCTTCCCTTTTCAGCCAACTCTTTTAAAATGGATGGTATGAACAACTACATTGAACTGAAAAAACTCTGTGATACCTTTGACAAGGGATTTCTCGCTATCCAAGCCTTTATGGACGAATGGGGACAAACCCAGAAGCCCATCAGTAAGGTTGTGGAGTCCATACTGACCTCCGGTGGAGACAGGGAGAAGATCATAACAGAAGTTGAGATGACCAACGCATACCTCTATCTGCTCTCTGAGTTCTTCCAGGATGTTGAAGCTATTAAGAGCGTCAAGACTCAGCATGAGGCTGAACTGAAGGCAGTGGGGAAACGGGTACTCTCCTATTGGGAGGAGCATCCTGGGTTCTGGTGTTACTTCTCCGTCAAGGAGGAGCTCCATGATGACTTCTGGATGATAGTGGACCATATGACCGGGGATGAACATCTGCTCTACTCGCCTGGAGTCGGATTCTTGCAGGATAAGGCAGGGGACGAACTCTTACATTTTGTCTGTCTTATGCAACCCAACGGCGGGTGTCTACAGACGATAGGTCAAATCAAATACAATCACCTTCCTGTTGCCGACTTCAAGTTCTATTGTTCGCTGTTCAAGCCTGAAGAGGGTCTGAAGGCAATTCTGAGCAAGCACTTCATGCAGTTCTGGCAGCTGGATTCCATTGCAAACAGAACTAGGACCAAGCGCAATGGCTATGAGATGGGATATGCGTGGCAGCCTTTCTCCCTAGCTGAGTTTGATACGGCAAAGCTGGGAGGAAAATGGACGACATGGAAACATGACGCTAAGGAGAAGTACTTTATCAAAGAGGCCGATCCAAGCATGGACAAGCTTCCCAGCAGGAAATTGCTTGAAACTGCAATCCTTGCAATGGGTGGCTCTATCGTCCGCAACCCCAAAACAGGGGAGATGGGTCTGGCTACCAATTCAGAGATTGCCTACCCCTTCTATGCCACTATCTTGAATCGTGCCTATCCTGAGCTGAAGTTACCAAAAACGCCTTCTGTTTTTGTCACTGTACCCTTACGGGAACTAGCTGTTAAAACAGAACTCCCCTTCCCCTGGAAGAAGTTCAGAGCCATCCTCGAGTACAAGGAAGAGGTGAAAAAGGGCAAGTATGACTTTGATGCTGAGGATATGCGCAAGGTATATCAGGATATTGAAGCCATATATATGAAGGACAGACTATCAGGAAAGACGCTGGATATTGATGCTATAAGCAAGGTGGCAAAGATCGACAGAAAGACAGCGGAAAGGCTGTTTGGAGGGTATGATGAGTTTGCCGCTGGAAAGCCTTTTGGTTATCCTTCCGAAAACGATGAAGACTATGAAGAAAGGCCCGAGGCTAGTGTCTTCAAGCTGCCTCCGAAAGACAAGAAGTTTCAGCTGATTGGTTGGAAGATGCCTGAAGAAGTTGACGGAGGGTATTTGTATCAGGGTCTTTACCTTTCCGAGCTCTTTGCTATCAACGACGAGGAAGAGGCGTATAGGCAACTTGTACAGCTAACTAATGAAGCATATGTCAAGGAGCTCGATAGGGATGGAGTATGCGCTAGCATAGAGGCTTTGTTCTCCCAATCCTTTGATGAAGACCTCGAGTATCCCCTGATGAATACCTTCTTCTGGCTCCTCTATCATAAGGGTAAGGACTGGGAGCCTGTACGCAGTTATGCCATCGAGCTGGTGAAGTGGATACCACGTCCCATACTTCGTGAATACTTTGAGTATGAAGATTTTATCGAGGCGTTCAGCAAATTCACCAAACGGTTGCTTTGTACAAGGGGCATCTGCTCCTTGTCAAAGAGGCCGACCCCACAAGAGGTCTCAAAGGGTACGTATACCATCAAGGGGACAGATGCTTTCTATAGCTTGCTGAAGGTGAGGGACTAAGATTTGGTTTGGGGTGGGATGATCGGTCTGGCGACCGGTCATTCCAGCATGCTTATGAAGCTTACCTGTTGATCTGTATCCTAAATTTCCTCCAAAATTACAGTATACAATAATCCCCCTATCCATACCTCAAATCAGCTCTTTTTAGGGCTTTTTTGCGTGTTTTCTGAGGATAAATCTTGCTGTTTCTTCCGTATACAATTTGATATAGTATACGGAGGGACGAACATGGCACTATACAAGAAAGAGCGGTTTGTAATTCCAAAAGGTAGCTACAGAAACAAGCAAAAGGACAAGACCTACATCTACCAATACACCGACCACTTCAGATCCAATGAAAGGTATCAATACCCCAGGGCAAGCCCTGGACTCAGGAGGCGTTGCCTCCTTTTCCGCCCCAAGGGGCTCTTTATCTCACCTTGCTTTCCCCTCCCTCGCTCGGTAATGGAATCATGGTAATGCTTCCGCTACTCTCGCTTCGTTGG
>DMAO01000355.1:4569-7419 GCA_003446545.1 Sphaerochaeta sp. | reverse complement strand
TTCTGATGAGAGTGCAGCAGCTCCGAAGGCAACCCCGACGGCTAGCCCTTCGGGGATATTGTGCAAGGTTATGGAGAGAACCAAGAGGATGCTTCTGCGCAAGTGGGTAGGTATGCCTTCTGTCTCACCGGGTTTTGAGCTAAAGTGAGCATGGGGAAGAAGCCTGTCACTGACCCACAGGAAGGCTCCGCCCAGTAGGAAGCCGATGGCTGCAACCAGGTAGGCAGGGACGGGCCCATCTTGAGCCATGTCGATAGCTGGGGAAAGCAAAGACCAAAAGCTTGCAGCTATCATGACACCGCTTGCGAAGCCCAACATGGTATTCATCACATGGTCTTTGATAGTTTTGAAGAAAAACACGAGTGCTGCCCCCAAGGCAGTCATTCCCCAGGTCCCGAGTGTTGCTACTAAGGCCATTAGTATTGGATTGTTCATACAGATACGATAGAGTCTTGTTACCAGGCCGTCAACAGCAAAAAACATTTGTTACAATACAAAAGGAAAAGCTGTTTTGCTAAGGGAGGATTGTATGATCTTGGATATTACGACACTGAAAAAGATAGACCCCCTGATGTGGCACTCGTTGCCCGACGTCACCGATGGGATCATTCACGATGAGATATGGAAATGTGGTGAAGCGGTTTGCACCATGCTTAAAAGCCCCGCCTGCAAAAGTGGACAAGACCTTGTCTTTATCCCCTATGCGATGGCAGTTACCTATAAGGGGAAGCTTGTGTTGGTCGTCTCCCTTGAGCAGGAAGATCTTCGCTCGCTTTCCTATTCGTTAGGATGTTCGCTCAAAGAGTTGCAGAATGACTATCAGACAAAGGGAAACTTTTCAGAACTGAGGAGTTTCCTATATACCAAGGATACCCGAGAAGATCTTGGTCCCTATGAGGAGAAACTCGAAGTGCAGGTTCTTCGTCTGTTCTTCCTCGATACCGTTTGTGACAACCTGGATATCCTTGAAGCTCCAGTTCAGGTGCTCAAGCCTTAGGGTAGCAACCCTTGTGCGCAATGACATGACGGATCCCGCCCCTGGGGTTCGGCGTGTCGCCCTTTCTTCTGGGAATGAGGTGGATATGGCAGTGGGAAATTGACTGGCCAGCCACCTCTCCTATATTGATACCCACATTAAAGCCTTCAACTGTTGGGTCTGAAATGAGTATACGGCTTCGGGCCCTTTCCAATAACTCATCACAAGAACGTTTCTCCTCATTGGTCAGAAAGAAATAGTCCGGTTCATGACGCTTGGGAATGATGAGAGTATGCCCCTCTGAAACAGGAAAGTTGTCTATGATCGCATAAGAAAGTGAGTTCTCATCAATAATTCGATCGTTGCCTATCCTACAGAAAATACATCCATTTTGCATGAGGCCTCCTGTATTCAACACCTTTTACACGAATGGTATGCCTTACGTATAGGTTGCAGGCAAATAAGACAGTTGCCTGCGCTGGTGAACCTTCTCATCAAAAAGTAAATGTAATTTGTCCGCTGACCTGTATTCTCTTTCCTGAAAGGTTGTCCTTGATAGAATCCAATTGCGTTGGGGAGAGCTTTACTTCGTTCAGCAGATAGGACTGTGCTACCTTCCTTATGTTCTTATCGGTGACGTCCTTGCCATCGTTGATATCAGAGAAGAGGTTGAGGATGATCTTGCTGATGAGCTCATAGCGTTCTGTACCTTTCTCCAAGCCGTAGTAGTTTTCGTAGCTGATCATGTAATCCTCCACGACCTCTTCTACCGTTGCACCCATGATGGCACTGAGAAGAGCGCTGACAAAGCCTGCCCTGTCCTTTCCTTCGTTGCAGTGCACGAGATAGGGGCCCTTGTGATCAGCCATGAAGGTGAGGCCTTCGCGGAGTTTGGTGATGAAATCAGGATCAGTGAAGGTAACACCCATATCGAGGGCGATGACCGATCCTTCCTCGACCAAGGCCTTGTAGTAAGGTGCATCATCGAGGTTTTCATAGAGGCTCTCTTTGTCATCTGCAAGGTTAATGACTGTCTTGATGCCAACCAGCTCAGCTAGCTTGGCGACATAAGGAGCACGTTCATCATCAAGTATTGGATTTGCTGACCGATAGAGCATGCCCTCTTGGATGGATCCATAGGAGACCATGCGGAAGTTGGCAAAGACAGCATCCGAAGCATAGTCTGATCGCACATCAGTGCGTATAAGGTGCCTCAATTCAAACTCCTCTAGGTATCCAGCCTTCTCGGACAAGGCGATTGTGACCGGTGCCTTCTCTACGGCTTCACTGGCCTTTGCCAGGTTCCCGTAGTTTATGGCTAGGATGACAGCCCCCTTATTAAGCCTTACTACATAGTTGCCCTTGTCCACATCGCTGTAGGCGGTACCGATGGGAGATTCATAGGTGAAGTCCCCCACGGTAATAGCTACGATATCCCCAACCTCATAACCTGCTCCCAACAGGAGGTGTTCACTCATTTCCAAGGTGAGATTCCCGTATTTATCAATGATTGCAACATTTGATTCCAGAGTTTGCAGTTGTATTTCAGGAACAGTTTGCTCTTGAACCGTCGCGCAGGAAGTGAAGACCATCATAGTAGCCACTAAGATTACCAGAAGAAGATTTTTCAATCGTTTCATAAGCCCTCCTTATGCATATAACCCTTATGATACCTCATTGTACTCCAGGAAGGCGACGGTAGCCATAGGAAGGAAGCAGGCTACAACTCCCCTTGCTTGAGAATGAAGGTGTTCTTGGTGTATTCGATCAGGCCATCACTTCTCATCCTACTTAAGCAGCTGGACATGGCACTACGCTCCACACAGAGGTAATCGGCGAGCTGCTGTCGGTCAAAGGGTATGCTAAACTTCTGT
>DMAO01000355.1:0-4559 GCA_003446545.1 Sphaerochaeta sp. | reverse complement strand
TTTCGTTTGGTTATGTGATTCATCTTCTGCATCAGGGAAAGATTCTTCTGTGCCAGCAATTTGACCATATTCTCAATGATAATGTGGTGGAACACACAAGCAGAGGGGCAGGTGGAGAGTATTTTCTCCACACCAAGGAAGAGCACAACAGTTTTTTCCTCTGAGATGACTGAGGCGACACTCTTGTCCGCTGTACAAGCTACTGTCTCAGCGAAGATGTCACTTACCCCTAGTTTGGCTACCAGTGTCCGGTTTCCCCAAAAGTCGTGACGGACAATGCTTACTGATCCTGATAGGATAATCGCAAGTTCATCAAGTATGTCCCCCTCCTCAATGATGGTGTAGTCCTTTGGGTAGGTAACCTCCTTGGGCTCTAGGCACCGGATCAGGTGGGGGAGGTCTGTCAAGCTTACCCCTTGGAAGAGAAGGCTCTGTGCAAGAATTGGGAGTATATCCATATACTTGTCCTTTTGTTGTAAAAACAACATAATTTTCGTATTGCCCATAGTATCATGACAAAGAAATTTGGACAATGGAGAATAATGATGATCAGACAGATGATACGAATAGATGAAGAGTTGTGTAATGGCTGTGGTTTGTGTGCAAGTGCTTGCCAGGAGGGTGCCATCGGGATGCAGAACGGCAAAGCTATCTTGCTGCGTGAGGACTATTGTGACGGATTGGGTAACTGTCTGCCTGTATGTCCCACTGGAGCCATAACCTTTGAAGAGAGGGAGGTCCCTGCCTTCAATCATGAGGCAGTTGCCCATCTGATGGGTGAAGAGGTTCCTGTCTTCAGTTGCCCGGGGACCCAGATGAAGGTCATGAGGCAGAATGAAGAAAAGAAGGCAGTACCTGTGACAACAAAGCCTTTCAGCCAGCTACGCCAGTGGCCTGTGCAAATCAAGCTCGCCTCTCCCAATGCCACATTCTTCAAGAATTGTGACCTGCTCATTGCCGCAGACTGCTCAGCCTATGCCTATGCAGACTTCCACAACACGTTCATCAAGGACAAGGTGACCCTCATAGGATGCCCAAAGCTCGATGAAGGTGACTATGCCCAGAAGCTGGCGCTCATCTTTGGGCACAACAGCATCAGAAGCGTTACGGTAGTCAGGATGGAAGTTCCCTGTTGTGGGGGTCTCGATATTGCCGTGAAGCGGGCCATCGCTACTTCTGGCAAGATTCTACCATTAGCTGTAGTCACGCTCTCTTCAGAAGGGGAGATTCTCTGAGAGGAACAGTAGGCAAGAAGGGATATCCATCTTCAGAGAGCGCCTGATGGGAATCCAGGCAACTATCATCGAAAGCCCTACTCCAGAGGCCAAGGTCACTACGAAGGATTTGAGATACCACGTGCCTCGCATAATGCTCTGGATCCTATAGCCAATATTCCTATCACGCATGACAAACCCAAAGTCAATGCCAACATTGACCATGTAGAGATTACCCAAGGCTCCCAAGACAAGACCGAAGACAGCTCCCATCAATCCGATTCCCCCAGCCTCAGACATACCTCGCCCCTTGGGGCGGAAAAGGAGGCAACGCCTTCTCTCTTCAGGGCTTGCCCTGGGGTATTAATACCTTTCATTGCGAGGAGGAAGGCAAATTTCAAAGATACATCTCCTTGTTATTGTTAGAAAACCCAGCTACTGCCCACTGTGGCAGAGAAAGATGGTTTTGTTGGGTCGGTTGAGTTCCAGGCAAACAGATCTCCCTGATCACCAGTGAACAGGGAGAGGCTTCCTATGAGGTTGAAAGCATCAAAGATATTCCAGCTCATGCCAAGGGTGCTCATTGCAGAAAGATCCATGGGCGAAATGATAGAGCGCAAGCTGAAGGACAGCGAAGGTGAGTAGGAAAGGACAAGCTCGGGATAGAGCAGAATAGCTGCTGTACCATCAGTAACAGGACCTGTTTCCCATGCACCAAAAGGCCTGGTAAGGAGTTCCAGCCTAAGGGTGAGCGACCTATCTAAGGGTAGGGTGACTAGGTGGAGTATACCAGCACTTATCATCCAGGACTCACCACTCTTTTTGGCGATGTCTCCAGCTACTGGGATAGCTATCGAGGAAGAAAGATACCAGTCGAATCCGAGGTTACCCTGCAGGCTTATGTAGGGCTTATGTACACGAACCTCGGAAGCTGGTTTCTTTGTAGCATACCCTAGCTCCACCTTGATATCCTTGACGGTGGTATAATATCTAGTTCCGAACAGCATATCTGTGGGGTCATGTGTATCAGATGGCATCACCACTGCTTCTGCAAATGAGAAGAATCCCAAGGGGTAGTTGACTGAGGCCAGCCAATTCGTGGTGCTTCTCAGCTCTGCCTGGGTCAGGGAGACCGAGGTGGAGTTGCTTCCATAGAGCACATCGCCTGCATTGAAGAGAATGCCATCGCCCCAGGAGAGCCTTGTCTTTCCAGCCGTTAGGCGGAAAGATGGAAATCGTGCCTTGAAGTACGCTTTGTGCAGCACATCGTCAAAACTTGTGACTGCTTTCAGTGAGTTTCCCCTCAGCACAACCTCTCCTCTCACGTTTCCCTCTCGCTTGGAAGCAAGGGTAACACCGAGGTCTGCACTCATGAATTCCTTCCATGTGCTGTCTTTTGCTTGGTAGCTTACCGTTGGCAACAGGTCCATGCTTATCACAGGATTCTCTGCTGCTATAAGTGGACTTAGAGAGAGAGCCACTGCTATACAAGAGAGTACGATACGTTGCGTTTTCTTTCCTACCATGTAAGGTTCTCCAACGTGAAGATGCTCTTGTCCAGCTTGGGATTCGCTTCAAACGTGTCTATTGTCATGAGAGTGGAAGAGTCCTTTTTCATCTTGTCTGCAATCATGCTCTTTCCAGGGAGGACCCTGTCCCCTGAGATGAAGGTTTCCAGTACTTCCATCTCCTTGAGAAGCCTTCCCGCTTGTGTTGAATACTCTGCCTTCCAGACCAGGTAAGACTCGGTATCGACCCAAATCTTCTGTATCGGGTAGGCGACGGAACGGTTTTTTGCCGTAAGGGTCAGCACATGACACTCTCTGCCTTTGAAAGTTTCCAACCCATCTAAACTTGCCTTGTAGTTGTCTAGGGTATTCTTTTCTTCGGTCATATCTTCATAGGATAGGTCAGAGCCCAGCATGGACTGCCTGAGGGCCGCTCCCTGCATCCTTATGAGCTGTTCTGCATCCGGATAGAAGAGGTAGAGACTTCCCTCTGTACGAAGTATCTTCTGTCCCTGTTCTGCCTTGCTGGTGAACTCGATCAGGGAATCTTTTTCCCCCTGACTCCAGGACTTGAAAAGACTGGTTTTCGTTCCAAAACGGTCGGTTGTCTGGATGGAGCCGGTGGCGAAAGTAGTAGCAAACGTAGAGAGTCTATCCATCTTGGTGATGATCTCATCAGCACTAAGGGCGAAGAGTATTGCAGGGATACAGATGAGCAGTATGGTCAATATGAGTAGCCTTTGTAGTTTCTCAGACATAACGTAAAGCCTCCACAGGTTGGATTTTTGAAGCGTGACGAGAAGGAATAAAGGTGGACAGCGTTGAGATCACCACTGCATAAGCCCAAACGAGAATAGCAGTCAGAACGCTTGTCTCAGGGTAGAGTATGGAGGATATCTCCATATCGACACCACTAAGTGCTTCAGTGAAGTCTAGCCCTACCTTGCCCAGATAGTAGATTCCAATGAATCCGATCAGGGCTCCGAAAAACGAGCCGATTACACTGATGAAAAAGCCTTCTAAAAGGAAGAGCCTTGTCAGCTCTGATCCCTGCATGCCAAGGGCTGAGAGTGTCCCGATTTCACGCATCCTTTCAAAGATTACCATCATGGTTGTGTTGATGATGACCGTACTACCCAGGACAAAGAAGAACATGGCGATGAAATAGTATGCGACCTTGGCGATCCTGAGCATGCCGTATAACTTATTCAGGTCTCTCCAGGAACGGGTGTCGGTTGTAATACCCAATTTGCTCTCGATTTCATTCCCTATTTGGGTCGCCACTAGGTTCTCATCTGCTGTATCATTGAGCATCACCAGAATCTCCTGGGCGATACCATCCATTCCGAGAAACCTCTGGATTCGGTCAATTGGTGCCCAAACAGTGTTTACATTGAGGCTGGCAACAGGAAATCCTGCAATGCCTACAATCTGGAACGTGAAGGCATTGCTTCCTCTAGTTGCCGTAGTGCTCAGTAGCGTTATCTTGTCTCCAAGACCTAGATTCATGTCCCTTGCCAGGGCAAAGCCCATCAGGATCTCATTCTTCCCGGTTTCAGGTAGTCTGCCTTCTTTGACCAGGGAGGGGAAGTCAATGAATGCTTCCTCTTTGGCAAAATCTACACCGACTCCCATGACCCCATGGGTTTTCTCCCCTAGGTACATGTTTGCAGGGAAATTGATCCTCGGTGTTGCAGATTGCACATTGCTGTTTTTTGCCAGTATGGGCTCAATGTTTGTCCAGTCGACCCCAAGGTGTAGAGGGTTGTATCGTTCATACTTCTCAAAGTCGGCATGTTGGATACGTACCTGTCCTGTATAGTAGGATTTAAGGTTG
>DMAO01000053.1:7948-23893 GCA_003446545.1 Sphaerochaeta sp. | reverse complement strand
GTTCTGGGAGCAGCAGATCCCAATCTTATCCTCCACCCTTGGATTTAATCATGCTCTGAGCACGGCAGCTGCTTCCCTAACCTCCATGGGTTATGATGCCAAGTGTGCGATCAAGGATATGTTCTTTGATACTATCAGCATCACAGGATCCTTCGACCAAGCGTTCAAGAGCTCTTTGGAGGCCTACAAGATCACTACGTCTTTAGCTTTGGATAAGAGATTCGGCCCGATCAGCACCTCTGCTGTCTTCGATGTGAGTTTCTATAACTCCATAATTGATAATACAGCCGATACCCCCAATGTTTCCCTTACGGTTAAGGGGGTATTCTCGAAGTAGGGGTAGATACGATTTCTAGAAAATTCTCGGCACAAGGTTGTCCAGTCAATGGCCAGCCTTTTTCTTGGTTCTCAATGATTGGACTTCGAATCAGCTTTGTCCCCGATCATCATAGGTATCTGTACGGGAGAGAGAAGTCTGAACCATGTGTTGTAATTCTCGGTTTCTTTCACGGTATCACAGTATAAAGTTTCATTATATTTGACAAGTTTCATTAGGAATGGTACATTACAAGTATCATGAAACAAGAAATGAATACTGAATTAAAAAAATACTTGAATTCTCTTTTTGGAAAGGATTCTACAATTCAAGACTACAATTTTACAAACAGTGTTCCGCTTTATTTAGATGATGGATATCGATTCCAAATGGTAAGAATACAGGGAACTTCTTTCATTGCAATGGAACCAACAACCAAAGAGTACAGATTGCCCACACTGGTCAAGCACCTTGCCAAAGCATCACAGCTATCAGGGCTTGACTGTGCCTTGGTCTTTTCATCTCTTCGTTCAAGTCAGCGCAGCGCTCTACTACAGCAAAGGGTCCCTTTTTTGGTGCCGGGTGCTCAATTATATCTCCCTTTTGTAGGTTGTGCATTCACTGAGAAGAAAACTAACACCCTTTGTTTACCCGAAGCCATGGCACCGGGAGCTCAACTTGTTTTCTTGTATGTATACTACAGAAAAACTAGTACACCAGTAACCGCTTCGGAACTAGCAACACAGCTAAAGCTTTCTAAAGCAACACTTACGAGAGCAGTCAGAACTCTTAAGCAACTTGGTCTCATCTCAATACAACTAGAAGGCACTAAAAAGCTACTTACAACAGCCATTACACCAAAACGCAATCTTTTAGATGCGGCGAAGCCCTATTTGAAATCACCGGTACATCAAACCATCTATCTTTCAAGTCAGCCAAAGAAGTCGTTTCTTGGGGGTATATTGGCTTTGAGCAGCCAGACGATGCTGTCAGCCAACAAAAAAGATGGTAGCTATGTTGTATCGAGGAGTCGAGCAAAAGAGATAGAGTCTGATAAGATTAGCGAACAGGATTTCCTTGATTTTGGAGGCTTTCCTGTCGAACTCTGGAAATATGACCCTGCATTGCTTTCAAGTGGTAAAACTGTTGATAGCATCTCTCTGATATTAAGTTTCAACCAAGATTATGACGAAAGGACAGAACAGGCACTGCAGTCTGTGAAGGAGAATATTTCATGGTAAACGGAATAGAGGTTTTTAAACAAAAAAGGAGGTTGCCTGTCTAGACAACCCCCCTCTCTCTATTGGAGCCAAAGGGACTCGAACCCTCTACCTACTGATTGCGAACCAGTCGCTCTACCAGATGAGCTATGGCCCCAATTTCCTTAGATAACCTACAACTACAAAGCCAGACTGTCAACTATTTAGGCCTAGGGACGCTTCGATGAAACCCCTGAAGACAGGATGGGCCCGGTTGGGCCTGCTCTTGAATTCCGGATGATATTGGACACCCAGGAAGAAAGGATGGTCCTTAATCTCAATAGCCTCCACCAACAGGCCGCTTGGACTTGTTCCGGCGATTATCATACCCTGTTCCGTGAGAGGTGTACGAAACTCATTGTTGAACTCATAGCGGTGACGGTGTCTCTCCTCTATTACCTGTTCTCCCCCATACACCCTATCCATATGGGTATCCTTTGTAATTTTGCAGGGATAGGAACCCAAGCGCATGGTACCCCCTTTGGGGATGTTTCCCCTCTGGTCGGGCATCAGGGCAATGACAGGATGTGGCGTATTCTGTTCAAACTCACTTGAATGTGCATCCGTATAGCCCGCTACATTCCTGGCAAACTCGATGACCGCTATCTGCATTCCGAGGCAAATCCCCAGATACGGAACCTTATGTGTGCGGGCATAGGAGGCTGCAAGGATTTTCCCCTCTATCCCCCTATCGCCAAAGCCTCCAGGTATTAGGATTCCCCCTACCGAACCCAATAGGGTTTCCACAGTTTCTTGGGTGACTTTCTCAGCATCTACCCACACTATGGTAACCTGTGCACCCAGTTGCCACCCTGCATGTTTGAGCGCTTCCATTACTGAAAGGTAGGCGTCATGCAGTTGGATGTACTTGCCCACAAGGGCTATCCTGACTTGCTTGTCTGCCCTCTTGATTCTAGCAAGCATACCCTCCCATTCAGCCATGTCAGATTCTTTGGTCTGAAGGTGAAGCTCTCTGCATACGATGTCATCAAATTTCTCAGATTTGAGCATCATAGGCGCTTCATACAGCACTTCCAGAGTCTTGTTCTCTATGACGCAGTCCTTCTTCACATTGCAGAACAGGGCTATCTTGTCCTTGATTTCCTGCTCGATAGGCTCGTCGGAACGGGTGACGATGATATCAGGGAAGATACCGGAAGCCATAAGTTCTTTTACCGAGTGTTGTGTCGGCTTGCTCTTATGTTCCCCACTGCTTTTGAGAAACGGGACAAGTGTGACATGGATATAGAGACAATTCTCATGCCCAACCTCATGGCCTATCTGCCTGATGGCCTCAAGAAATGGCTGGCTCTCAATGTCACCGGTGGTCCCCCCAATTTCGGTAATGACCACATCTGCTTGTGTCTTTTCCGCCAAAGCATGGATGGAAGCGCGAATCTCATTGGTCACATGAGGAATTATCTGCACCGTAGAGCCTAAAAATTCACCCCGTCTCTCCTTGGAGAGCACATTCCAATAGACCCTTCCGCTGGTGAGGTTTGAAAACTTGTTCAGGTTCTCATCGATGAACCTTTCATAATGGCCCAAGTCCAAGTCAGTTTCCGACCCGTCTTCGGTCACAAAGACTTCCCCATGCTGATAGGGACTCATGGTCCCAGGATCAACATTCATGTAGGGGTCGAGTTTCTGTGCCGCTACCTGCAATCCTCTTGCCTTGAGCAAGCGCCCCAAAGAGGCAGCGGTAATCCCTTTGCCCAGCCCTGAAACAACCCCACCTGTCACGAATATATGTTTTGCCATCTTTGTGGTCCTCTCCTTACCTATAGGTCTGTATAATTGTACAAGCAACATCATACCGGCTTATACGTAGATTCATCGCCTCTTGTTCTATATGGCGATGGGCTTGTTGTTCACTCATCGCAAAGGTCTGCATCAAGATCAATTTTGCCCTGTCAATGAGCTTGATTTCCTCAATCTTTTTCTGCAGCTTATCATTCTCGTTTCGCAAAGAGTTTAGGCGCCTACGCATTGAACGGGCAAGGGCTAGGCTCTGGAAGAATACCTGCTTTATGATCGGTTTGGAGACTACAAGAACCCCTTGCTCGCCAAAGAGCATCTGTGTTGACTCAAAATACTCACCCTTGACCAGTAAGATCGAACCTGCCATGCTCTGCTCGGTTACCATGACAGCAAGATCCTCACCCGATTCATCAGAGAGCGGAGCGTTGACCACAACCAGATCGAGTTCGTTCTCCAGGATGATACGCCTAGCCTCATTACCACTGGTACACTTGTGGATGTCGAAAGTAAGCTCGTACTCCCTGAGGAGCGAGGAAATGCTAAGCATACCTTTCTCATTCGACGAAACTACAAGAACCTGTGACATGCGCTTTCTCTCTTAGGTGGTGAAGAAGGACGAGAGCCGACTCTCTTGGGCTTTGTCGATACTCGCCTCGTATGTTTCCCATTCTGCCTTTTTTGCTTCCAGGAAGAATGTAAGAAGCCGCTCGGGTATGATCTCCCTGACAAAGGAACTCTGCTCTGCAAGCTCTATTGCTTCTTTAAGGCTCGAAGGAAGCACCTCACCTCCTGTTTTTTGGTAGGCATCGCCAAGATACTCGTCACTGGCTTTCAGCTTATCCTTAACTCCTTCCAAAGCAGCACTCATCAGCAGTGTGATGGCGAGGTAGGGGTTGCAGGAGGGGTCAGGGGACCTGACCTCTATACGGCGGTACTCTCCACTAGTCTGAGGAATGCGAATAAGCAAGGATCGGTTTGCCCGTCCCCAGCCAACATGGCGAGGAGCTTCACAAGCCCCAAGTCGTTCATAGGAGTTCACCAGAGGATTGAGGAATAGCGTAATTTCACGAATCCTTCTGAGGATACCTTCGGTCATTGCCTCTTCCAAGTGTTGGGCAGGAGTTCCCTCGTAGGTGAGTGAGAGGTTGATATGCAGGCCACTGCCACTCTCGTTTTGAATGGGCTTGGGCAGGAACGAAGCGAACAGACCGCTACGGTCTGCAATGGTCTTAACCACAGACTTGAAGGTGATGAAGTTGTCAGCGGCCTCAAGGGCAGGACTGTACTTGAAGTCAATCTCATTCTGCCCGGGGCCTGTCTCATGGTGGGACCGTTCGGTATAGAAGCCCATCTGTTGGAGCGTCAGACAGATATCCCGCCTTACATTCTCCCCCTTGTCCAAGGGAGCCACATCCAAGTACGTCCCATCGTCGAGGGGAGTGAAAGTCGGTTTTCCATCCTCTGCCATCTTGAACAGATAGAATTCACACTCCGGGCCTACTCCGAACCTATACCCTGAAAGCTCTGCCTCGCGTACCTTGCTCTGCAGTAAGGACCTTCCATCGCCTTCAAAAGGTGTGCCATCGGGACGCCTGATGGCACAGAAGAGGCGGACCACCCGCCCTTGTGCAGGTCTCCAAGGAAGAATTGCCAAGGTGGATGGATCGGGGAAGAGCAGGAGGTCACTCTCGTCAACCTGTAAAAACCCCTTGACTGCAGAGGCATCGAAGGAGATACCGGTTGCAAAAGCCCGATCCAGCTCATCCTCAGAGATGGACAAGTTTTTTATGTGCCCGAATATGTCACAGAATACAAGACGAACAAAACGCACATCCTGCTCCTTGATGAATTGCAGCACCTCTTTTTGGGTATTGGTCATAACGATTCTCCCTGGATTATACATTTGTATACAGCATCTTGTACGGAGTGCTGGAGTTCGGTCTCAACACGAAAAAATGATCAGATAGCAAGGCTTCCTTATCCAGTGCAAACGTAGAACAATAGTCCTCAAGAGACTCTGAGATCTCAGCAAAATCCTCCGGCGTTGCATCAGAGGCGGAAACCTGTTGTGGCAGGTCTGAGGGAAGTGTATCACAACGGAGGTAAATCTTTCCACCATGCATCCCAGTTCCACAGAAATATCCTACAGGAGCTTTGCCTTCCTGGTGTAGTCCCAACACTATGATGGTTCCTCCTGCCAGGTATTCCCCGAGGAAACTGCCAGCCCTGTCCCCGATGATGATTACCGGCTGTTTTTCCTCATATGCCTTCATATGGATCCCCGAACGGTAGCCTGCACTGTCACGGATGAAGATCTTTCCGCCCCGCATCGAATACCCTGTGGCATCACCACAGGAGCCATGGATGATGATTCTTCCGTCATTCATGGTGTCCCCAGTTGCATCCTGGGCATTTCCGTTGACTATAATGGTACATCCATCCAGATAGGAACCGAGGGCATTGCCCGGTGTTCCCTCGATGGTTATGCATCGTCTGGATAAGGCGCAACCGATGTAGCGTTGCCCCTGTACATTGTTGAGTACCAACTCTGTATCTGTGCACGCACGGATTTCCTTGTTCAGTTCATCAAAGGCTCTCGATCCCACGTCTATGGTTGTCATTGTGCATCTCCAAGTTTGTGTGCCCGTTCCTTCTTGGCAAAGGCCATCAAAAGGGGTTCCTCACTGATGAGGTCAAAGTCCAAGGTTCCAAGGTCGGTCTTATTGCGGATGAGAGAAGTATAGATTCCTGCCCTGTTTATGGTGTCCCCTATGAGGATATACCCTACCAACGTGCCATCCTGTACAAAGAGCCGTTTGTACCCTGTCTCGGTTGTGAAGAGTTTCTCTTGCCCCTCATAGATTCCTGCCGTTATGACATGGAGGCCAAAGAACCCTATGGCGTTCATTGCCATGGCCTTGTCAAAAAAAGTCTCGTCCCCAGCCATGTTCCTGCCGGCGACCTCTCCCTGCATATAGGCATTGGGAAGGATGGCAAGGACCTTACGCTCTTTGGTAACATAGTCGATCGATTCACAGCAATCGCCGGCGGCATATACATCAGGGATTGAGGTCTGGCACTTTTCATCAATGAGGATTGCCCGGTTGACTTCACCCCCCGCCTCATTGACCAACGAAATGTTTGGCCTGACGCCGACGGCAAGCACCAGAATGTCATAGCCAACTACAGCCCCACTGGAAAGCAGTGCGTCACCGTTGAAGAATTCTCTGACACTGTCGTGTAGGATGAAGGTGAGGCCCTCATCGGTGAGCTTCTTTTCGACAAGGGCTGAACCTGCCTCATCGAGGATGCTCGGAAGTATCCGACTTGCAAGATCGACGACGGTAATGGACTTGACCCGGTCTCGGATGCCTTCTGCACATTTGAGGCCGATAAGACCGGCTCCTATGATGAGGACCCGGCTCTCTTTTGCGAGGGCCTTCTCCAGATTCTTCGCATCATCAAGGTTCATGAAAGTGAAGCATTTCTTCACCGACTCGAGATTCTTCATGGGGGGGATGAAGGGATACGAGCCTGTGGCAATGAGCAATTTGTCATAGGCAACAGTACTGCCGTCGTCAAGGGCAAGGTGTTTGGTCTCCCTATCGATGGTCTTTGCCCGTTTCCCAAGCAACAAGGTCACAGCATTGCTCTCATAAAAAGCCTTGTCGCGATAAACCATTTTCTCAACAGTCGTCTTGCTTTGCAAAAGATACGAGATGAGTGGACGAGCATAACAGGGATACTTCTCATCTCCGATGACACAGATTGAACCCTCTTTGTCGACCTTTCTGATAGATTCGATGCACCCAACCGAAGCGATGGAGTTTCCTACAATTACATACTTCATGTTATCGCTCCTCAAATACGATTGCCTTGTTCGGGCAACCGGAAACACACACAGGTAGCATGTGTGAATTGGTGGTACACAGTTCGCACTTCTGCATGACACCCTCCTCATTGGGCATGAGTGCCCCATAGGGGCAGGCCATGATACAGGAGAAACACCCGACACACTTGTCCTGGTCGATTACAATCAGGCCGTCCTTTTGGGTGAGGGCCCCTGCAATGCAACTCTTTACACAAAGTGGTTCAGTGCAGTGCCGGCAATTGACGGCAAAACTGATCCCATCCTTCTCTTCCACCTTGATACGGGCCCTGATGGTCTTGTCTTTCAGAGCCTTGACCATACTTTCTTGCCCGGAGTTGGCATAGGCACAGTAATATTCGCAGAGATGGCAGCCGAGGCACCATTGTTCGTTGACATAAACCCGCTTCATATGCTTCTCCTATTGTCCGGCATGAGAGATGCCGAGAATCTGTAATTCTGTCTCATTCAGTCCGATCCCCCTGAGCATCAGGCGGTTTCCCCTCAATGCCTCAATGGAATTGATTCCCATGCCTCCCATCATCTCCTTGATCTCATGCTCCCAGGCTGTGATGAGGTTGACAAGCCTTTGGCTTCCCACCTCTGGGTTGAGTCGCTTGACCAGCTCGGGCTTCTGGGTTGCAATGCCCCAGTTGCACTTTCCGTTCTGGCAAGTCCTGCAGAGATGGCAGCCCAATGCAAGCAATGCACTGGTTGCCACGTAGATTGCATCGGCCCCAAGAGCGATGGCCTTGATGACATCGGCACTGCTTCGGATGGAACCACCGACAACCAAACTTACATTGTTGCGGATCCCTTCCTGCCTAAGGCGTGAATCGACACTAGCTAAGGCCAGTTCGATAGGGATACCTACGTTGTCCCGCGTTCTGGCAGGAGCTGCCCCTGTGCCTCCACGGAAACCGTCGATGGCAATGATGTCCGCCCCGCTTCGGGCTATGCCCGAGGCGATGGCAGAGATATTGTGGACAGCCGCTACCTTGACGATGATTGGCTTCGTATAGGCTGTGGCCTCCTTGAGGGCAAAGACGAGCTGTCTGAGGTCTTCAATGGAGTAGATGTCATGATGAGGGGCAGGACTGATGGCGTCTGCGTGTTCGGGTATCATACGGGTCTTGGAGATGTCTTCCCCAATCTTCGATCCGGGAAGGTGTCCTCCGATACCTGGTTTTGCACCCTGTCCCATCTTGATTTCGATAGCCGCTCCTGCATTGAGATACCCGGGATGAACTCCAAAACGACCTGAGGCGACTTGTACAATGGTGTTCTTTCCATACTGGTAGAAGTCTTCATGCAAACCGCCTTCTCCTGTGTTGTAGAAGATTCCCAGCTCCTGTGCCGCCATAGCCAGGCTCTTGTGGGCGTTGTAGCTGATTGAGCCATAGGACATGGCACTGAACATGATAGGGATGTTCAGCGAGAGTTGTGGGGTCGTTGTGGTTATGAGCCTGCCCTGATCGTCGCGCTTGATCTTGGTGCTCTTCTGGCCGAGGAACGTCCTTGTCTCCATGGGCTCGCGCAAAGGATCGATGGAGGGATTGGTTACCTGTGAGGCATTGATGAGCATCTTGTCCCAATAGACGGGATAGTCCTTGGGAGTACCCATGGAGGCTAGCAGGACGCCCCCACTTTCAGCCTGACGGTAGATATCCTGGATTACCTCCCCCTTCCAGTTTGCATTCTCCTTGAAATGATGGTCGGTCTTGACGATTTTTAGCGCATGGGTAGGACAGAGGGAAACGCAACGGTGACAGTTCACACATTTGCTGTCGTCAGCGATCATCCTGTTCAGTTCCTTGTCAAAGGCATGCACTTCATTGGCACACTGGCGTTCACACACCCGGCAATTGATGCACTTATCCTTGTCTCGGTGGACTTCAAAGTCCGGATATAGATAATTGATTCCCATCTGCTTTCCCTCTTACTTGTTCAATGTGACGATCACCGGTTTTCCGCCGCTTGGATGCCAAACCCTGTCTGGATTCGGCTCGATGATCCTGATAGCCGCTTCTTCACTTGCCAGATACACCATGTCGCCCTTTTCTGCTGCGACCAGTGATCGGAGTTTCAGACGGTCATTGAGAGCCATCAACCCACCATTGAAGCCGAGGATGATGGAGAACGGCCCGGTTATGAGCATGCTTGCGAAGGTGTTTCTGAGGTAGGTGTACTCTGCAATTTCCTCTTCGCTCTTCCTTCCGATGGTCGACCAGAAGGGTGCTGCAATGACATGTGCTACTTCTTCAAAGTTCAACCCTTGGCGACGGTGGAGGTAGTCGATCATATAGGTGATCACCTCTGTGTCGGTCTGGAGCGTGCAATTGTAGCCGTACATCTCGATGAAACGGCGGTTCGCGTCATAGGAGGATATCTCCCCGTTGTGCACTACCGAGTAGTCCAGCAGAGCGAAAGGGTGGGCACCTCCCCACCACCCTGGGGTGTTGGTTGGATACCGCCCGTGGACAGTCCAGGAGTACCCCTTGTAATCATCCAGGCGGTAGAACTCACCTACATCTTCTGGATACCCTACAGCCTTGAAGACTCCCATGTTTTTCCCTGAAGAGAAAACATAGGCACCTTTGATATCTGTATTGATGTGGATGACACAACGTGCCGTATATTCTTTTTCGTCGAGCTGGCTGTTCACCAGTTTGGTTGGAAGGGGAGTGACGAAATAGCGCCAGATCAAGGGTTCGTCTGTGATGTTGTGATGTTTTTGTGTAGGAATCTTGGAGAGGTTGATCAAATCAAAGTGCTCATCAAGATACTCTTCACAGTTTCTCTTAGCTTCATTGCCGTAGTAGAAGATGTGAAATGCATAGAAGTCCTTGTATTCGGGATAAATCCCATAGCCAGCAAAGCCCCCTCCCAAGCCGTTTGAACGGTCGTGCATGACGCTGATGGAGGTAATGGCGTCTCTTCCGGAGAAGCGATCCCCATTCTTGTTGAAGAGGCCACTTATCGCACAGCCACTGGAAAATCGCTCTTCTCCCTCAAGGGGCATTCGTTTTTGGTGTATCTCCATCAATGGTACTCCTGGGTATGAAAAAAGGCGTCCACCAGGGGAAACTTGCATGACAAGTCTTCTTTGGTGGACGCCTTTGTCCAAATATTTTTTCCTATCATACAGAAAAAAGACAGGCCTGTCATTAGTAATGCAAACTTTTTTGTCTCCACCGTCCTTAAGTATGTGCTCTGTTTATTGACACACTTGTTCCTTTTAGGGTAAAACANNTCTTTCTGGAGCTTTCGAACCTGGGTGTTTTGTTATGTCCATTTGTCAGGGCCAAATGCAAATTGTTGGATTCATAGCCTTGGAAGTCTGTCAATCCTTTTTTGATGCGTTTGTCCTGTGGATGTGTCCTGTTTATTGACACGCTTGCTCCTTTTAGGGTAAAACATGCCATCAGCAAAGGCGCTGTAGGTCCCTCTTGGATCTACAGCGCCTTTCTCTATTTTCTGCCAAAACACTCAGAAAGCAAGAGATTCAATAAGGAGAGACAGATGGAAACTGTATCAGACTATTTCGGTTCATTGGTGTTCAACGAGAAGATGATGCGCTCATTCTTGCCAAAGGAAGCGTACCAGGAACTCAAGAAGAGTATTGCTGATGGCAGTCAGCTCAAGGCTTCCATTGCCAATATGGTCGCCCAAGGCATGAAAGAGTGGGCCCTTTCCAAGGGAGCGACACATTTTACCCACTGGTTCCAGCCGATGACAGGGATTACTGCCGAGAAGCACGAGAGCTTCGTCGCCCCTGCCAAGGATGGCATGGCGTTGTTGGAATTTTCCGGAAAGGAGTTGATCATGGGCGAACCTGATGCATCCTCCTTCCCTTCCGGAGGGCTACGCGCCACCTTTGAGGCCAGAGGGTATACAGCGTGGGATCCAAGCAGCCATGCATTCATCAAGGAACACACCCTCTGTATCCCCACAGCTTTCTGTTCCTATAGCGGTGAGGTCCTGGACAAGAAGACCCCCCTCCTGCGGTCGATGGAGGCTGTCAGTGCACAGGCTGTGAGGATTCTGCGTCTCTTTGGAAAGACTGAGGTCTGTCGGGTGGTCGCAACAGTCGGTCCTGAACAGGAGTATTTCCTTGTCGACAAGAGCGTATACCTCAAGAGACGAGACCTCATCAATACTGGTCGCACCCTTCTTGGTGCCCGTCCTCCAAAGGGGCAGGAGATGGACGACCATTACTTTGGAAACCTGAAGAGTCGTGTGGCAGGCTTTATGGAGGAGTTGGATAGGGAGCTATGGAAGCTCGGGATCCTTGCAAAGACCGAACATAATGAGGTTGCCCCTGCCCAGCATGAGCTTGCCATCATCTATGGCAGCTGTAATGTTGCCACCGACCATAACCAGCTCACCATGGAAATGATGAAGAAGATTGCAGACAAGCATAATATGGTATGCCTGTTGCACGAGAAACCCTTTGCAGGGATAAACGGTTCAGGAAAGCATAACAACTGGTCGCTTTCCACCGATACGGGCCTGAACCTGTTGGAACCTGGGGATAGTCCGAAGGATAATGAACAGTTCCTGCTTTTTCTGGTTGCCATCATAGCTGCTGTCGATGAGTATCAGGACCTGTTGCGTATCTCTGTTGCCAGTGCAGGCAACGACCATCGCCTTGGTGCGAATGAGGCCCCTCCTGCCATCGTATCCATCTTCTTGGGTGATGAGCTGACCTCCATCCTTGATGCCTTGGCCAATGGGGGAGTCTCTGTCAACAAGGTGCGCGAGACGATGCTTCTGGGAGTTCCCCTCATCCCCCATTTCCCCAAGGACAGTACGGACCGAAACCGGACCAGTCCGTTTGCCTTTACCGGTAACAAGTTCGAATTCCGTATGTTAGGCTCCTCTTTCAGTGTTTCCGGTCCAAATATTGTGCTCAATACCATAGTGGCAGACAAGCTTTGTGATTTTGCAGACAACTTGGAAAAGGCTCCCGACTTTTCATTGGCCCTCGTCGCGTTGGTAAGGGAAACCTATCAGAAGCACAGGAGAATTGTGTTTAACGGAAACAACTACAGCCCGGAATGGCTGACTGAAGCTACCAAACGGGGGTTGCTGAACCTTTCTACAGTGTATGAATGTTTGCCTCTGTTCCTCGCAGAGAAGAATATTGCAGTATGCAAGAAGTTTGGTGTTTTCTCACGTTCGGAGATGGCAAGCCGGTATGAGATAATGATGGAGAACTACATCAAGACCATCCATATTGAGGCTCTGACTCTCACTGACATGGTCTTGAGGCAGGTACTCCCGGCCTTGAGCAGATTTGGCAGCATCTTGGCTAAGGCTGCATCCCAAAAGCAATCTCTGGTCCCTTCGCTTGGCAACAGCTACGAAAGCGAACTGGTTAGGAGACTCGGTCTGCTTTCTGACTCAATCTTTTCAGAGGTGGAATCATTGAAGGCTCTGGTGCTCGAGGCCCAGATGCTCGATGAGTCAAAAACTGCTGCCCGCTTCTACGGACAACACGTTCTTCCCTGCATGGCATCTATCCGTTCGCTTTGCGATGAATCAGAGCTTCTTGTTGAAGCTGACCTTTGGCCAATGCCGACCTACGAGCAGCTGCTGTATTCTGTATAAGCTCTTGCTTTGTTGGGAATGGACTGTGTACAATTTTCTCTCTACTTTGGGGCTTTTCCATAAGAAAAGCCCCTTTCTCTATGGTTTCCAAAAAGAAAGCAAGGGTTGTTCTAGCTTTATTCCCAGACGCTTGGTATTCTTGCAAAAAAGGGAGGTTGTATGGATTCATCATTCTTAACGGATTTGTCGCTCTCCCTGTTCAATACCATCCCCGATCCCTTTTTCATCATCACTGAGGAAGGGACCTACCTAGAGGTGCTTGGCGGAACCGAACGCACCCTCTATGACGATGGCAAACCCATGAAAGGGAAAAATATCTACCAGTTCATGGAGAAGGCTTTTGCTGACTTTTTCATGCAAAAGATCCGAGAGACCTTATCGGGTAATATCCTCAATTGTTTTGAATACCAGCTAGCCACTGACAAAGTCGACCTCCCCCAGTTCAACGGGCCAGGAGGAATGCAGTGGTTTGAAGCACGCATGTATCCTATGCCGAACACCTATCAGGGCCATCGTGTTGTAACAGCGATGATAATAAACATAACCGAACGTAAGGAGATGCAACAACAACTGAGGGACCTTTCGTATCTTGACCCTCTCACTTCCTTGGCAAACCGTCGGTACTTCATGGAGCGCATTGCCGAAGAGCTTGAGGAGCATTATGCCAAGGGGACTTCTGTCCATGTCCTCCTTTGTGACATCGACCACTTCAAATTGGTCAATGACCTCTACGGCCATCTTGCAGGGGATGCCATCCTCAAGGGTTTTGCCTCTGTCGTCCATCAGGTTCTGAAGCTTACCCATACCATAGCCCGTTTTGGAGGGGACGAGTTCATCATCTCCCTTGTCGGGATGACCACCGCCCAAGTGCTTAGGAAGAGCAACGAACTGCGCCTAGCAGTGCAAGAGCATCTGTTCATGCATGAAGGTGTCAGGATTCCTGTCCGTATCAGCATCGGAGTCGCTGCCGCTTCCTCTCTTGTTGAGGATGTCGACGATTTGGTCGGGTGGGCAGACAAGGCCCTCTATGAAGCAAAGAAACAGGGCAGGAATAGGGTTGTACTCTTTGAAGATGGGGAAGTCTTGTGATGGTAATCGATATTGTCATAAATATCCTTTTGCTGCTCATACTTAGTGTGGTGTATGCAACCTATCCCTTCAAGAACTATACGAAACTCTTCTCCCACTCCCTATTGGTGGGGGTTGTAATCGGACTTTTAGGCATCCTCTTCATGTTCATTCCCATGGTTGTCGAGCAGGGGTTGCAGTTTGATTCCCGCTCGATCATAGTCGGGGTCACCGCAATGAGCTTTGGCTTTGTACCTTCCCTCATCGGGGCACTCATCATGGCCATTTTCAGGCTTTCACTTGGGGGAGTAGGCACTCTTACAGGATTGGCAGTTCTCTTTGTCTCTTTTTCCATAGGAAGCATCTGGCACAAGCTTCGCTTCAAGAAAGTTTCGAGAAGGCAGCACTATATGGGCCTTGAGTTCCTACTTGTTGGTCTGCTTACCCACCTTGGTATGTATCTTTGCATGTTCCTGCTTCCCGAGGAACTCCAAAGTGCAGTTTTTCAATCTTTGGCAGTCCCTATCCTCGTCTACTATCCCATAGGGTTCTCTCTTCTCTGCCTGTTGCTCTTCACTCAGGCCAATAGGATGGCTACTATCAGCGAGCTGCGAAAGAGTGAACGCCAGTTCAAGACCATATTTGAACAGTCTCCCATCGGCATGTCCCTGACAGACATCATCACAGGTGAGATTCGAAGCGTCAACCAGAGCTATCTCGACCTTCTTGGCCTGGAACACGAAGAGCTTGTTGGCAGCACCTGGGGAAAGTTCACCCATCCCGATGACAAAGCCATTTCAGCCGCTATGACAGAAAAGATGCGTCTTGGAGAAAGGGGGCCCTTCAACTTTGACAAGCGGTTTATCAGAAAGGATGGCACTGTCGTATGGGCAAACCTCTCCCTCTGTGTCTTCGATCCGTCCGATGAAGAGGTCCTGGAGTCCTTGTGTATGACACTGGACATTTCAGAGCGTAAGAGCGAAGAGGACAAGATCCGCTATGCAAGCACCCATGATGCACTGACTGGATTCTATAATAGGACTCATTTTGAAGAGCATGTGAACACCTTCGCCTCCGAGGGAAGGCTTCCCCTTACTGTGGCCTTCAGTGATGTGAATGGCCTGAGGATCATCAACGAGGCCTTCGGAAGGGAGCAGGGGAACCTGTTGTTGCAAAGAATATCATCCATCATCAAGGACAAGATTGGGCAAGGAACCTATGCTTCACGAGTCGGTGGTGATGAGGTGGCCTTGGTATTCTTCAACACCACGGCCAAGGAAGCTGAGCTCATCATCCGAGACATCCGAGAGCAAGTCTCTGAATTGTTGGTCATGGATTCGGTGAGGGTTTCTGTCAGCTTCGGCCTATGTGAGATGACCAACACAGATGATGACATCAATGAGGTCATCAGGTATGCAGAAAAGGACGTCAATACACACAAGCTCATGGAGACACCCCACATGCGTGGGCGTGCAGTCTATGCCATCATCAACACCTTGCATGAAAAAAACAAACGTGAAGAGCTCCATTCACGTCGTGTAAGTGATTTTTGTGAGGCTCTTGCCAAAGCCCTTGAGATGACTGAGTGGCAGGTATCGGAAATGAAGCTGCTTGGTCTCATGCATGACATCGGTAAGATTGCCATCAGCGAGTCCGTCCTCAACAAGGAGGGCAAGCTAACCGACAAGGAGTGGCAGGAGATGAAGCGGCATCCTGAAATCGGATACCGCATCCTTTTCTCAGTCGAAGATATGGCTGGCCTTGCCTCCTATGTGCTTGCCCACCATGAGCGTATTGACGGAAAGGGCTATCCCAAAGGCCTCAAGGGGCTTGATATTCCCTTGCAGGCAAGGATCGTGACCATTGCAGACTCCTTTGATGCAATGACAGCGGAGCGGACTTATCGTGAAAGGGTTACGCCAAAGGAAGCAGCAAGGGAGCTGAAAAGGCATGCAGGGACTCAGTTTGATCCCACTCTTGCCAAGGTATTTGTTGAGAAAGTCCTCAATATCGACTGGGAATCCCTTTCCTGAAAAACAATGAAAGGTATCAATACCCCA
>DMAO01000053.1:0-7890 GCA_003446545.1 Sphaerochaeta sp. | reverse complement strand
CTCTCGCTTCGTTGGGGAATAAAAGTCTAAAGCCCCCTCTCTTTCTTGACAGCGCCTAGTGTACTGTTTACCCTATAGGTGTGATCTGATCAATCGTTCTCACACTACAAAGGAGGTGTGTATGGGCGTCATTACCATTTCGCGTCAGATGGGAAGCGAAGGAACCTATGTAGGAAAAAAACTTGCCAAGGACCTGGGTCTCAGGTATGTGGACAAGCAGGAACTCGGCAAGATCATGCGAGAATATGGCTTCAGTTATTTTGATGAGGTCTACGATTCCAAACCGAATTTCTGGGAACGTTTTGACCGGCAAAGAGGAAGCACCGTCGATTTCCTCATCCGGGCTATGAATGCTGTTGCCAAGGCAGATGATGTTGTTATGCTTGGGCGGGGTGGCTTTGGCCTCTTTCAGGGCTATACTGATGTGCTCAATGTACGTATCCAAGCCCCTTTTGACCTACGGGTCGACAGGAAGATGAAGGAGCATGGGTTGAAGAGGCCTGAGGGGGAAGAGCTGTTACGCAAGTATGACCAGATTCGCACCTCGTTCATAGAATCGGATCTAAACTTCAATGCAAATGATGCAAGCATGTATGACATTGTCCTGAACACAGATTTCATCAAAGCGGACGATGCTGTTCCCTGTATCGCCTCTGCCTATGCCTCACTTATGAAGAACAAGCGCTTTGGTATCGATCGCTCTGTCCGTTCGATTGAGGTCGAACCCTTGCTGTTCAAGCATGTAGAGAAAATGCTGGAAACGGTATGAAGAATGCCGGGACCATCCTCCTCTCAGCAGGGGTGATGCTCGTAGGCTTTGCCCTATTTACACCCCTGCTCTTTTTTCTCATCGGAGCCCTGCTCGGAAAGGGCAACGGGGGTAGTGCGCTTCAGGAGATGGAATATGCGCTTCTCTCCCTCATCGGTCTGGTCCTGTTGGTGGTTGGTTCCCTAATGTCTGCAAAATTCACCCTCCCCATTAGTATTTCCTCAGGTGTTGCCGCCCTCTCTATGGTGGGCTATTTCCTTGCAAACAATCCAAAGACAGTATTCGATTGGATCGTAACCGGATGCTACTACTTCTTCCAGCTTGTTGCCTTAAGTGTGGGTATTGCAATCCTACATACGAGACAGGCCTAACAACTACCTAGGCTTTGAGCTTTTTCTCTTTGCAATCAGGAAAGAACCACACATATTTATACAATGATTGTGAAAATTTATGCAAATAAGCTAGTAATGATTGTGTATTTCTGTATAATTATACCAAATATACTCTTTGGAGGAAGCTATGGTTACCGCCGGTGTCATCGGCTCTACAGGATATGCAGGAGCCCAATTGGTCTCTTTGCTTGCTAATCATCCCCTTGTCTCACTCACATATCTCGCTTCACACTCGTATGTGGGAAAGCGTTTTTCCTCTATATACCCCTCGATGGAAGGATCTTGTGACCTGGTCTTGGAAGAGGAGGACTTGGAAAGGGCAAGCAAACTTTGCTCTGTCCTTTTTCTTGCTCTTCCCCATGGCCTGGCAAGCAAGCTTGTCACATCCGATATCCTAGGGCGTTGTGTCGTCATAGACCTTGGTGCTGACTACCGTCTGAGCGATGCCTCTGTCTATACGCAGTGGTACAAGTGCGAACATGGCAGTACCAACCTCCTGAAAGAAGCGGTGTATGGCCTATCTGAACTGAAGCGCAATGAGATTTCCCAGGCAAACCTCATTGCAAACCCCGGCTGCTATACCACCTGCTCTATCCTGACCCTCTCACCCCTGGTGGCTGAGAACCTGATAGATACAGCGTCCATCATCATCGACAGTGCCAGTGGAGTTACGGGAGCGGGAAGGGTGGAAAAGACCGATTCCCTTTTCTGTGAATGCAATGAGTCCTTCAAGGCCTATGGCGTGACCGATCATCGCCACACCCCTGAGATCGAACAGGAACTATCAGTTCTTGCAGGTGAAAAGATCATTGTGCAGTTTACCCCTCATCTGGTTCCGATGAACAGGGGTATCCTTTCTACCTGCTATGCAAACCTCAAGGAGGGGGTCAAAGAAGAGGAGATCCGCGCAGCCTATACGAAATGGTATGCACAGGAGAACTTCATCCGTCTGATGGGATCAAATCTACCCGAGACCCGGTTCGTCAGGAATACCAACACCACAGCCATTGGCTGGAAGGTTGACCCAAGGACCCGAAGGGTCATCGCCATCGGGGCGATAGACAACCTTATCAAAGGTGCTGGCGGTCAGGCCGTGCAGAATATGAATATCAGGTTCGGCTTTGCTGAAAACTCTGGCTTGGCGACGAGTGTAGTCAACCCCCTGTAGGAGAAATAACACCATGAAAATACTAGAAGGCGGCATAACCGCCGCTACAGGATTCCTTGCCAATGGCATAGCCTGTGGCCTCAAGAAGCGGAAGAAGGATCTTGCCCTGGTGGTCAGTGAAGGGCCGTGCACGTTTGCAGGTTCCTTTACCACCAATCTGGTAAAGGCAGCCCCTGTCCTCTGGGACCAGAACCTGGTACATACCCAGGAAACGGTACGGGCAATCCTGATCAACAGTGGGAATGCGAATGCATGTACAGGGGAGCAAGGAGCTAAGGATACCCGCTCGATGGCTTCCCTTGCTGCCCTGAGCCTTACACAGAGAAGCTTAGGCACAACAGCTAATGAAGTGTTGGTCTGCTCCACTGGGGTCATCGGGGTCCCCCTTCCCATGGAAATCATCGAAAAGGGTATTGCTCAGATAACTGGGGACCTTAAGGCAACCAGAGAGGCGGCTTCTGAGGCGGCCCAGGCAATATGCACCACAGACACCTTCACCAAGGAGGTGGCTGTCGAGGTCATGATAGGCAATAGAGCCGTACGCATCGGAGGTATGGCAAAGGGTTCTGGGATGATCCACCCGAACATGGCTACGATGCTCAGCTTCATCACTACCGATGCAAAGGTTTCCAAGAAGAGCCTGCAGGCACTTCTTGGGGAGACTGTGGTTGATTCCTACAATATGATCAGTGTCGATGGTGATACCTCCACCAACGACACTGTCCTGGTTCTTGCCAATGCCCAAAGTGGAGCGCCCCTTATACATGAGGGGAGTCCCGACTGGGATAGCTTCAGGGAGGCTTTTCTCTATGTCCATACCGCCTTAGCCAAGGCAATAGTTCGTGATGGCGAGGGAGCGGGGAAGTTCATTGAAGTGACAGTTACCGGCGCTCTGGACAAGGCGAGCGCGCAAGGCATTGCCCGCTCGGTGGTATCGAGCAACCTGGTGAAGGCCGCCTTCTTTGGCAGTGATGCCAACTGGGGCAGAATCCTCTGTGCAATGGGCTACAGTGGTGCTAGCTTTGATCCCAATACAGTAGATCTTTCCTTCAACTCAGAAAAGGGCAGCATAGATGTCCTGTTGGGTGGACAGCCTATTGCCTTTGATGAGAAAAAGGCGAAGTCCATCCTCCTGGAGAGGGAGGTAATGGTGCTTGCCAAGGTCGGTGATGGTCCGGGAATTGGGACTGCCTGGGGGTGTGACCTCTCGTATGAGTATGTGCGCATTAATGGGGATTATAGAAGCTGATGATACATAAGATGAAAAGTGAGATCCTCAAGGCTGAGGTGCTGGTAGAGGCTATTCCCTATATCAGGCGGTTTGCCGGTAGCGTAGTGGTGGTGAAGTATGGCGGTTCCGCCATGGTGGATGAGAAACTGTGTGCTTCGGTCATCCAGGACATCGCCATGCTCAAGTATATAGGTCTGAAGCCTGTGGTGGTGCATGGTGGGGGGAATGAGATAACCTCCCTGCTACAGAGGTTGGGGAAGGAAACTGAGTTCCTCGATGGGCTTAGGGTTACCGATGCCGAGACAGCCAAGATTGCTGAGATGGTGCTTTCGGGCTCTATCGGAAAAAGCCTGGTGGAGAATTTGCAGAGTGTGGGTATCCCCTCAGTCGGCATAAGCGGCAAAGATGGGAGGACCCTGCTTTGCTCCAAGAAGAAAGATGAGAAGGGAAGGGATTTGGGGTTTGTAGGACAGATTGACAGCGTGGACACTACCTTGTTGCATACCCTGATCGACAAGGGGTTTGTCCCGGTCCTGTCCCCAGTGGGCACCGATGCCCAAAGCCATACCTACAACGTCAACGCGGACTATGCAGCCAGTGCGGTAGCAGGAGCCCTCGATGCCCAGAAGCTGATATTCCTTACCGATGTCGAAGGGATCCTGAAGGACAAGGATGATGACTCGACCCTGTTCAGCTCCCTCACAAGACAAGAGGCTCTTGAGTATATCAAGGATGGAACCATTGTTGGGGGGATGATTCCCAAGGTCCAGTGTTGTCTCGATGCCCTTGATAAGGGGGTAAAGAGTGTCCACGTCCTCGATGGCAGGGTACCCCATGCCATCCTGCTTGAAATCTTCACTACAGAGGGTATCGGTACCATGGTCACCAAGGAGAGTGTCTAGATGAATATGCAACAGATGATAGAGCAAGGTAACACCTATCTGCTCAAGACCTACAGCCAAGTTCCCGTAGTCTTCGCGAAGGGTAAGGGTTGCACCCTTACTGATGTCGAGGGCAAGGAGTATCTGGACTTCGTGGGAGGTATTGCCGTCAATGCCTTGGGCTATGGCGATGAAGGCCTTACAAAGGCCCTCACTGATGTCCTTGATCGTGGTTTGCTACACTGTTCGAACCTCTATTACAACGAAAAGGCCGTCGAAGCGGCGAAGTCTCTCTGTACGATCTCAGAGATGGACAAGGTCTTTTTCTGCAACAGCGGTGCTGAAGCCAATGAGGCTGCCCTGAAGCTTTCACGAAAGTTTGGCCATAGGAGAACACCAGCAAGGACACAGATCATAACGATGAAGGATTCCTTCCATGGTAGGACCTATGGTTCGGTTACCGCTACAGGACAGGCAAAATACCACCAGAATTTTGATCCGCTTCCCCAGGGTTTTCGCTATGCGATTTTCAATGACATAGAGAGTGTCAAAGCCCTTATCACTGAACAGACTTGCGCTGTCCTGGTTGAGCCCATCCAGGGCGAGGGGGGCGTTGTCCCTGCAACCAAGGCTTTCTTGCAAGGCTTGAGAGACCTCTGTGATGAGCATGACCTTCTTCTGATCTATGATGAGGTGCAGTGTGGGATGGGCCGAAGTGGCAAGGCTTTTGCCTGGCAGCTCTATGAGGTGAAGCCCGATGTCCTTACCCTGGCAAAGGCTCTTGCCGGGGGAGTGCCTTGTGGGGCAATGCTCACCACCAGGAAAGCAGCCAGCATCTTTGGGCCAGGGGACCATGCCTCAACGTTCGGAGGAAATGCCCTTGCCGCCGCTGGCGTTTGTGAGATGACCCACAGGTTAAGCGAAACAGACCTCTGCAAAGAGGTGACTGAAAAGGGTGTCTATCTACGCTCGATGCTTGAGGACCTTAGGGGCAAGTATCCAACCCTCTGCACAGAGGTCAGGGGCTTTGGTCTGATGAACGGCCTGGTTTTGACCATACCCCCAAGACAGGTCGTAGAGGCCTGCTTTGCCAAGGGGCTCTTAGTCCTGAGTGCAGGTTCCGATGTCTTGCGCTTTGTCCCTCCTTTGGTAATTAGCACCGGTGAGATAGAAAAAGCCGTGGCAATTGTGGATGAGGTGCTTGCAACTCTCCCTTGATATGTTTACCATCTCTGTAAGAACAAAGGCGTTCCAATCCCTAGGGGTCGGAACGCCTTGTTCTTTTTGTATTTGGAGGTGAAATATGTGTGGGTTTGTAGGTATGTTCGATAGTGTGGGTGATTGTTCCCCTCTGCGGTCACAAGTTCTGGCCATGTCAAGGAAGATTCGCCACAGGGGTCCTGACTGGTCAGGAATACACACCGGAAAGAAGACGATCATAAGCCATGAGAGGCTTGCGATAGTTGACCCCCTTTCAGGAGGACAACCGCTCTATAGCAAGGACGGGAATCTGGTGCTTGCCGTCAATGGTGAGATTTACAATCATCAGGAGATACGAAAACATTACAAGGATTCCTATGAGTTCCAGACACTGAGTGACTGTGAGGTTATCCTGGCCCTCTATCAGGATAAGGGACCCGACTTCCTTGAAGAGTTGGAGGGGATCTTTGCCTTTGCCCTCTATGATTATTCCAAGGATGTCTACCTCATCGCCCGAGACCATATCGGTGTAATTCCTCTGTATCAGGGTTGGGACAGCGAAGGCCGTTACTATGTGGCCAGCGAGCTCAAGGCCCTTGAGGGTGTATGTCCTACGGTGGAGCTGTTCCTTCCCGGTCACTACTATTACAGCCCCGATGGGGAATGTAAGAGCTGGTACAGCCGCACATGGACGAGTTTCGATGTGGTGAAGGATAATGGCGGCAGTCCAGAGATGGTGCGAATTGCTTTGGAAGCAGCGGTGAAGCGGCAGCTGATGAGCGATGTGCCCTACGGTGTCTTGCTCTCCGGTGGCCTGGATAGTTCTATCATTGCAGCTATCACAGCAAAATATGCGGATAAGCGGGTTGAGTCCGATGACCAGGAAGTGGCCTGGTGGCCACGGTTGCACTCCTTCGCCATAGGACTGGAAGGTTCTCCCGACCTGAAGGCTGCCAAGATTGCCGCTGAGTATCTTAAGACCGTACACCATGAGGTGCATTTTACAATACAAGAAGCCTTGGATGTGCTCAGTGACGTAGTCTACCATCTGGAGACTTCCGATATCACTACAATTCGTGCTGCCACCCCGATGTTCCTTCTAGCCAGGGTAATTCGTTCTATGGGTATCAAGATGGTGCTTTCCGGAGAGGGAAGTGACGAGTTGTTCGGAGGGTACCTCTACTTCCATAAGGCACCTGATGCGCGCCAGTTCCATGAGGAGACGGTGCGCAAACTCAGCAAGCTGCACCTGTACGACTGCCTCAGGGCGAACAAGTCACTTGCTGCTTGGGGAATTGAAGGACGGGTCCCCTTCCTTGACAAGACCTTCATGGATGTGGCGATGAACCTCAATCCTACCTTGAAGATGTCCCCTGTGGTGGATGGGAAACCCCGTATTGAGAAATGGATCCTAAGGGAAGCCTTCAAGGGCTATCTTCCACCTGAAATCCTTTGGAGACAGAAGGAGCAGTTCAGTGACGGGGTAGGATATTCTTGGATCGACACCCTAAGGAAGATGACAAGCGAACAGGTCAGTGATGAGCAGTTTGCCTCCGCATCGAAGAGGTTTGCGATCAACACCCCGGCTACCAAGGAGGAGTACTTCTACCGCGCCCTCTTTGCAAGCCATTTTCCCAGTGAGAGTGCTGCCAGGTGTGTCCCCCGTGAGGATTCGGTTGCCTGTTCCACTGCAATAGCCCTTGAGTGGGATGTTGCATTCAAGGCAATGAATGAGCCAAGCGGAAGGGCTGTTGCAGGGGTGCATGACGACTCATACAGCAAGGGTTGATCTTAAAGGGACGAAGACGGAAAAAGAAGAAGAATTAAAGAAAGAAGAATAAAAGCAAGAAGAACAACAAGAATAAGAAAATGGTACACAAAGCTTGTCCCACTATCTAGCGGTAGGGACAAGCTTTGTTCTATTTCCCCCCTCATTCCAATTGCTTGAGGACCCGGTCAAAGTCGCTTTCGAAAAGTCGGTCTTGAATAATTCGGTATAGCTCAAATTCACTTTCTGCATGGGCTTTGGCAATTTCAGCCGTTACTTTTCCAGCATTCTGCAGGATTTCCCTATCGGTTGCTTCAATGAATTTGTTAAGACGAGTTTCCCAATCTTGCATGGTCATAGGAATCTTACGCAATGCCATATCTTCTGCAACATCTAGATAGGCATTGACAATCCTTCCCAATGATTGCAGTTCATTTGTGTTGAGGTAGTTTTTTGCCACTGATACATCGGTTTTAACAAT
>DMAO01000189.1 GCA_003446545.1 Sphaerochaeta sp. | reverse complement strand
CCCTCGCTCGGTAATGCAACCATGGTAATGCTTTTGCTACTCTCGCTTCGTTGGGGAATAAAAACCATGCTACATACATATATCATGATAAACGCCATCAGCAATTGCGATTATCATGACACAAGGCTCAAGGACTCGGCAAAAGAGCCCTTTAGCGGCGGTCTTATCATTCCCTTTCCAGGAATGTTTCTCGACAGGATAGGATCTCGTCTTACAGGTAACCTAACAACGCCTGCGTACTAGGGCCAAGAGGATAAAGGCTCATATGAACACCAACAATCCCATGTCAGCTTGAGATAAAATACTCAGTTGCTGTTGTGTATGTTTGAGTAGGGCTTTTTGGATGCTCAGGATTACTCATGAGCAACAGTTTCTTCTCTACAAGGGGGGCCACATACATCTTATACAAGTAAGAAACCGACTTGAAGGCGCAATAGTCGGCAATTTCTTTACGGGTTTTTGGAGTTTTGCAAAACTCAAGAATGAACTGACCAAAAGAAGAAGTATCACCCCTGCTATTTTGTAGCGTTTCAGAAGCAGATCGCTTGCGCAACGTGACGGTAAAAATCCCTCTAGAAGATTCAAAAACAGGATCAGGATTCCCTCCTTCTTTCAGGGAGCGAAAGATTGTCGGAATACCCGAATAACGATTTTCTGTTAGAGACAAGACTTCCATGGTCGTTGCAAGTACGGGATTTCTCGTATCAGGCTGAATCTTTCCCAATTGGTCCAGGGTTATTTTCCCATACAAACCTCCAGGATTTTTAATTTCAATCCTGTCGGTGAACATGAGCACTTGAATTGGCATACCTTCAGTATGAATACTATAATCCCTATGGACAAGAGCATTAAGCACTACCTCTCTGATCGCTACCATAGGATAGTCAGCACTATCTTTTCGTAGCCCTGTCTGTGCATCAACAATGGTGCTTACCTTCATATTGTTCTTGATAAAAGCAAGCGTGCCAGAAAGCATGTCTTCAATCGTACCTTCTATTCGTTTATTATCTGTGAACCGTTCATGATTGATTCCTATATCACCTATTTGCGTACCAGGGACAGAAACTGCATTAATAGTGAGTTGAGGAAAGAAGGCTTGTGGATAAGGACAAAAAAGAAGGATTGAACGTATCGTAGGATGTCCATCAACAACCATACTCATTAGATTCAAGATCTGATGATCGTCCAATTTTGCCAGATTGGGCTTATTTTCACGAAGCTTGAATAGGTAACGTTGTACAGCGTCTTGATCCAAAGAGGACTCGTTTGCCCTTTCTTCAAGACGAATATCTTCCCTGTATTCCTTTCGAAAAGCTTCATAGCTGAATATCTCATACTCGGTCATTGGTTCATCTGATTGTCCTACTCTGATGTACGAACCTTTGAGTCGCCCTTTCCCTGCGTAATAACAAGGTCGGTCTACACTATCAATTGCAGGTATTTCCGCAGTAAGGAAAAACTTACCATCCTCTTCATAGATGGTAATAAGAGGCCTGATCTTCGGAATCATTTCATTACATTGCTCGACAATCTTATTTTGCAGGTCTCTTGGGTCATCTACACCAACCTTTTCAAATCCCATTTTCTCATCAATACCAAACAATAAGATCCCACCATCATCTTGATTCGAGAAACTCGACAACGTGTCATAGATCTTCTTTGGATTTCCCCCGTGAGCAGCTTTTACTTCTAGCGTCTGAGATTCAATTTGCTGATGCGTTACTTTTTCAACGATTGTTGCAAGTTCTTCCGTGGTCATGATGGCTCCCCCTACTGGACATATGAAAAGCATACCAAATATTTTCACTTCTGCAGGGTATTTTTCATTTGTTTGCAAACAAGTTAATTTTTTTAGCAACAATGTAAAAATTTATTCCTTCTTTTTACGTTCTTCCCGATATTTTTACGTTTTTGGTAAAATTCTTCTCTTTTTCCAATTCTTCTTTTTCCCCCAATTCTTTTTCTTTTTTTGGAAGAGAAAACCAAAAGGTGCTGTCCCACAGCTATATTAGTACAGGAGGGGTTTCCCCCTCCTGTACGGTATTCATGCAAATTATGGACAGCTCTCTTGCTTGCCTACTTGGACTTCCCAAGGTAGGCAGATCTGATATCCACATTCTCCAGCAGCTCACGCCCCGGCCCGTGGTTGGTGATGTTGCCTGTCTCCATGACATAGCCCTGGTGGGCTGTCTTGAGGGCTACGTTGGCGTTCTGCTCGATGAGCAGGACAGTTACACCTTCCTCGTTTATCTTCCGTATGATGGAAAAGATATCCTTCACCACCAAGGGGGCAAGTCCCAAGGAGGGCTCATCCATCATGATGACCTTAGGATTGGCCATAAGGGCACGTCCTACTGCCAGCATCTGCTGGTCGCCTCCCGAGAGGGTCCCTGCCAGCTGCCAGTGTCTCTCCTGCAGGCGGGGGAACAGTTCATAGACATGCTCAAGAGCCTTCTGCTCGTTCTTGCTATCCTGGAGATAGCCTCCGATCTTCAGGTTCTCCAGTGTCGTCAGGTTGGGGAATACCCTTCTGCCTTCCGGAACCAGTACAAGGCCCATCTCCACAATCTTACGGGTTTCCATGCCGTTGATCTTCACCCCATCGTAGAAGATGGTTCCGCTGGTCAGGGGCACAAGGCCCATGATGGATCGCAGGGTGGTGGACTTGCCAGCCCCATTGGCTCCGATAAGGGTGACGATCTCACTCTCGTTGACATCGAAGGAGATGCCATTGAGGGCAACGATACCGCCATAACATACCTTTAGGTCACGTATTTCCAATAGACTCATGCTTCTTCAACTCCCAAATATGCCCTGATGACGGCAGGATCGTTCTGAACCTCATTCGCTGTCCCCAGTGCTATGGTCTTACCATAGTCGAGCACATAAATCTTGTCCGAAATGTCCATGACCAGGTCCATATGGTGCTCGATAAGGAATACCGTCAGCGAGAAGGTCTCCTTGATCTCCTGGATGAAGAGCGCAAGCTCTTCAGTCTCCTTGGGGTTCATTCCAGCCGCCGGTTCGTCAAGCAGCAGGAGCTTGGGCCCTGTGGCCAGAGCCCTCGCGATCTCGAGCTTGCGTTGCATGCCATAGGGAAGGGAAGAGGACTTCTCATCCCTATGCATGTGCAGATTAACACTATGCAGGAGCTTGTCTGCCTCCTGGTTCATCATCAGCTCTTCCTCTTTGTTAAGCTTGAAGGTCGAACGTAACATACCCGCCTTGATGTGGCCGTGCATGGCGATAAGGACATTCTCAAATACGGTCAGGTCCTTGAACAGCCTGATGTTCTGGAAGGTCCTTGCCATACCCAGGCGTGTGATCTTGTCCGGGGTGTTGATAACCTGGTGTTCGTTCAGAGTCTTGTAGGTCCCGTTGTAGATCTTTTTCATCTTCGAACGGGGGTAGTTCTCGCCAATGACGTGACCGTCGAAGGTCACCCTGCCGTTGGTAGCCTGGTAGCCACCGGTTATGACATTGAAGGCAGTGGTCTTACCGGCCCCGTTAGGACCGATAAGGGCTGTGATCTTCCCTTCGGGGATCTCTATGTTGAGGTCATCGACAGCAACGACACCGCCAAACTGCATGGTCACATGTTCTGTCTTCAGGAGGATGGTACTCATGCTGCACCCCCTTCACTATTCTTTGTGCGCCGGAAGCGTCCTATGAGACGGTCCCAGCTGAATTCGGTGCTGCCCATCAACCCTTTGCGGTAGATCAGAACCACCACCATCAGGAGGATGGAGAAGATGACCATCCTAAAGCCGGTCCTGAACAGTGGAACCTGCCAGCCACCGAAAAAGAGCGGCTGGTCAAAGAATCTCAACCACCACTCCTTTGCGATCGTTACCAAAAATGCACTGAGGATACTGCCGGTCACACTACCGATGCCACCGATGACTACAATGAGCAGGATGTCATAGGTCATGGTAATGGAGAACGTTTTTGCCTCGATGGAGCGCATGTACATTGCCAGGAGCCCTCCTGCAACAGCAGAGAAGAACGAGCTGACCACGAAGCTCATGGACTTGTGCTTGTACAGGTTGATGCCCATTGCCTCTGCTGCAATCTCATCCTCACGGATGGCCTTGAAGGCCCTTCCGTAGGAGGAGTTTATCAGCAGCAGGATAAAGACAACACAGAAGCCCACCACGATAAAGGGCGTCAGCAACGAAGGGATGAGGCCCCAAGCCATCTCTGGGAAGGTTGGGATCTTGTTCAGGCCGTACGAGCCGTTGGTAATCTGGTCAAACTGGGGGGAGGAGAAAATGGCACGCACTATCTCCGAAAGGCCCAAGGTTGCTATGGCAAGGTAGTCGCTCTTCAGCCTGAGTACTGCAACCCCTACAATGGCTGCAATGCCTGCGGCTAGCAAGCCACCCAGAAGCAGTGCGACAAACGGAAAGATGCTCTGCACAAAGGCAGGAGAGTCGGCAACAACCATCTTAAGGGCCCTAATTCCAGGATGCACACCATTCATATAGTACACACCATCGAGGCTTTTTACCGGAATGATGAGGATGGCAGTGGTATAGGCTCCGATGGACATGAAGCCGGCCTGTCCAAGGCTGAACAGCCCGGTAAACCCGTTGAGCAGGTTCATGGAGACTGCAACCAGGGCAAAGATGACTCCCTTCTGCAAGACTGATACAAGCATACCATTCTGCATGCGGTTGGCACTCAGCCAGTAGAGGAATACGACAAGCAGGGCAAAAACAGTAGTGGTTAATAGGGTATTTCTTTTAATTCTCATGCTTACACCTTCTCCACATTTTTTTCGCCAAAGAGGCCTGTCGGTTTTACGAGCAACATGATGATAAGGAGTAGGAAGGTAAAGGCATCGGAAAAGGTCGAATAGCCAAGTGCTACGAGAAGAGTCTCTACGATACCGATGAAAAATCCTCCTACCACAGCCCCTGGGATGTTTCCGATACCTCCGAATACGGCGGCTACGAAACACTTCAAACCAGGCAGGGTCCCTGAGAAGGGTGTCACCGACATTCGGTCGGTGAAGTAGAGGATGGACCCGATACCGGCAAGCAGAGACCCGATGGCAAAGGTCACCGATACAACGCGGTTGATGTTGATACCCATAAGCTTGGCAGTCTCAAAGTCCTTGCTGGTTGCACGCATGGCCATACCGGTCTTGGTCTTGTTGACCAGGATCATAAGGACGAATACCAGCACTATAGTAAGGATGGGGGTAAGGATAGTGACAAAGGAGGCGCTGAGCTCTCCTATCTGGTAGATTTTCTTGAGGTACGGCAGTTCAGGGTAGCCGCGGGGAATTGCAGTGAACAGGTAGGTGGAGAGATTCTGCAACAGGTACGAGACTCCGATTGCACTTATCATAATTGACATGCGAGGGGCATTCCGTAACGGCTTGTAGGCAAACCTCTCTATGCCTATTCCCATTACCGTGGTGACAACCAGGGTAATGATGATGGCCACAGGCCAGGGAAAGCTGGCTAGGGCGAAGATCATGAAATAGCCTGCCATCATGAAGATATCGCCATGGGCGAAGTTGATCAGACGAAGGATGCCGTACACCAGCGTGTAGCCGATGGCGATAAGGGCGTAGGCCCCTCCAAGCGAAATACCTGTCAGGCAGTGCTGCAGGATGGTTGTCATACTCATTACAGGTTCTCCATATCCGAACTGGGCGTTCTCAGGAAGGAGAACGGTTCGAGGTTCGATGGGATTAAAGGTAAAGGTGATAGTAGCAGGTGCTAGCTAAGGGGACAATATTAGGGAAGAGAAATCACCAAAACAAGAAAAGGCAAAGGCAAGACCCAGAAAACACTAGAAAAAACTACCAAATACAAAAGCAAACCAAGACCTGTCGGGATGGTTACCCATCCCGACAGTGTACAGATCAGTAGGTTACAGGACGCTGACGGTCTTCAGGAACTTGAACTGGCCGTCCTTGACTGTCTTGATGAATGCCATGTCCTTATCGGCATCACCATTGGAGTCAAAGGTAATCTTTCCAGTTACACCTTCAACAGAAATTCCAACAAGGGCTTCACGAATGGCAGGACCCTTAGTGGAGTTAGCCTTTTCGATGGCCTTCAGGGCTGTGATGTACGCATCGTAGCCAAGAGCGGAAACAGCGGGGATGATCTGATCCTGCTTGTTCTCTACTAGGTAAGGCTTGAAGCCCTTGATAAAGGATTCAGCTTCAGCGGTGGCAGGATCTGCATCGTCAAAGAATGTGGAAAGGACAACGCCTTCGGCACTTATGCCAGCATTCTCGATGATGGAGGAGTTTTCCCACGTGTCGCCTGCCATGATCTTAGCTGTCATCCCAAGTTCACGAGCCTGCTTGATGATAAGAGGGGCGGTGGCGATGGATGACGGGGCAAAGATTACATCGGGGTTTGCTGCCTTGATGTTGGTCAGGATGGACTTGAAGTCTGTGGTGTTTGTCTGGAAGCGCTGTTCGCTTACTACATTACCACCAAGTTCAGTGAAAGCCTTGCTGAAGAAGTTACCAAGACCTGAGGAGTAGTCGTCCCCTAGCTGGGTAATGACAGCGGCCTTCTTCGCACCATCCTGCCAAGCATAGTTGGCCATGACCGTTCCCTGGAAGGGATCGAGGAAACATACGCGGAAGTAGTAGTCATTGCTCTGCGTAACCTGGGGGTTTGTGCAGGAAGCACCAATGGCTGGGATCTTGTTGTCAAGGAAAATGTCACCAGCTGCAATGGACACACCGGAACCATAAGAGCCGAGGATGACAGAAGCACCGCTGGAGATGAGACTCTGTGCAGCAGTGACAGCTTCGGTCTTGTCGCTCTTGTTGTCCGCTTCGACAAGTCTTACATTGTACGTCTCCCCATTGATCTGAACAGTGGGATAGACGACGTTGGCATACCGCATGCCCAAGACTTCCTGGTATCCGCCACCACCGTTTTCACCGGTTAGGGGCTCGAATACACCAATAACCACTTCTTTTACACCATTCTTAGCTTCGCTGCTACCAGCGGCAAAGACTACAGAGCCCAAAAGAAGCACAACTAACAAGACAACAGTCAGTTTCTTCATACAAGTCCTCCAATTACATAGATGTAATCATTATTGCGTAAAGAATCCCCGTGATACAAGAAAAATGTGAAAAAAAGTGCAAAAATGTAGCTACCTCCCTGTACCAGAAAGACACAGGCAGGCCAAAGAGAAAGACAACAATAAAAATAGCCCCCCCTGTTCTTCCCTATATATATAGTAAGGGAGGAGAAACCCTAGTACCTGCATATTCTTGCAATACTCGCTAGAAACATACAGTTCTTATACACTACTTCTAACAGAAGTCACTAAAGGTGGAGAAAACATAGCATAGCTAAAAGTGGTGAAAATTCACACCAACAATACTTCTACCACTTACTCCTACCCTGCTGTCACAAGTAAAACTAACATTATTTATGATTAATTACATATAAAATATACATTTATCTATTCTTATAAAA
>DMAO01000252.1 GCA_003446545.1 Sphaerochaeta sp. | reverse complement strand
GTCTACAGATCCAAACTCCTCGGTCATCTGTTTCGAGGAGATGGGAGAAAGCTTGTGCTCATAGGGGAAACAGCATGCATGGTTCTTGTAGAAGAAGCCACGTTCCCACTCGGTGAGGAGTTTCTTGTACACTTCCTGTGGTGAGGTCATCAAAGGTATTTCTCCTTCTCTTGCGTATATTCCTCAATGGAAAAGGTACGTAGCACCGATTCCTTTCCGGCAGGGTTGTGGACGAAACCCACTGAAGATACATACGGTTCTATAATATGGATCTTCTGCAGCGGGGTCACGATCAGCAGCTGTAGGTTGAGCTTCTTGAAAAGATCAAGCCCATACTGTGCCGATTCATCAGAGCCCCTCCCAAAAGCCTCATCGATAACCACAAAGCGGAAAGACCGGGAACGTACCTTTCCATATTCAAGGCCAAACTGGTAGGCCAACGAGGCGGCAAGGACGGTATAGGCTAGCTTCTCCTTTTGTCCTCCTGACTTTCCCCCTGAATCGGTATAGTGCTCATACTCGGCATCATCCTCTCGCCACCTCTCCGAGGCTGCGAAGGCGAACCAGTTGCGCACATCGGTGACCTTGTCCTTCCATCGCTTATCAAGGTCAGAGTAGCCTTCCCGCCCTTTGAAACGATTTATCAGGGCTTTGACCTGTAGGAACTTAGTCTCGCTATACTGTTGGTCTGCCGACCCTCCTAAGGAGCCTGCAAGACAAGAAACGAGGTCCTGCCTGAAGGTTCGGATCTCCATATCATTGGAGTTCATTGCCTCAAGGAGTATATAGCGGTCCTTGTTGTAGTCGATCCCATACAGGGACTTGTTGATCTGGTCCACCCTTTCCTTGATCTGCTGGGACTCCTTGTTCAGTTGAGCTTGGAAGCTAGCAATCTCTCGGATGGTATTCTCATTGAGCAGGACCTTGAACTGTTTTTCAAACTGGGGAAGGTTCTCACTGACTAGTTCCTTCAAAATCCTACGATACTCCTTACCAGAATCGATGGATGGATCCATCTCGCGAGTCTGGGTGGGGTATTCCCGGTTAAAGTCTCCCATCACTGCTATGATGGAATCACGTAGCCGATCAAGCTTTCTTTTGGCAGTATCTATCTCTATTTGTATCTTATCTCGGAAGATACGCTCAGAAGTATCACTGTTTTCAAGCGAGAGCTTCTTATTTCCAAGGTAGATACCAATGACGGAATCTATTTGGGCACATATCTTCTCAATGGGTTTGGGACTATCCACAAGCAGTTGTTCCATACTTGATTGGTTCTTGCTAAAATTGGCTATCGTATTTTCAATAGTACCTATCTGTTTCAGCAGTTCAGATTTTTGTTGTTCTTCACTGCCAATCTTTGCATTGGTCTGGGCAAGTTTTTCCTCTAGGCTTGCCAGGGTATCAGAGCGGCTTTCAAGCAGTTGCCTCTCTGCATCAATCTCACTCTTTACTTCCTCAATCTTTGCAGCAAGGCTCTTCCAGTCGAGCTCCTCGTAGTTCGTATAGTTCATGAGGCTTCTCAGGTCATGAATTTGCTTTTCAATATCATCTTGCTTGTTTTTAAGCTCTGCGAGCTTGGATTCAAGGCCCTGTATCTCCAAATCCTTCTGGCCCTTCAATCGTTCCAACTCAGCTATTTTAGAGGTATTGATCCAGCCTAGTACATAGCGTCTTCTATCCGAGATAGCGAAGCGGTCATCCTTTTCATGATGAATTGAACTTCCCTTGACCTGGCCTGAACGGGTAAGGCCCCTACTCACCCGTCTGAACTGTACCAGGTCCTCACAGCATATGAGGTCGCCATACCGTTTGGACAGTTCCTTTGCAATCCAGGAGGAGTAGTCACTATCCCTCTTGATGGTGAGCTTGCCGATGATTGAACCTGAAGGGACCCTATCAGTTCTTGTCAGCTCCGTATCAGTGACCCGATAGTAGACAAGCCTTCCCTTCAAGTGGGTCGAGTCTACCCATTGGGTAACCTTCTTGTACAGGGAATCAGGGATAAGGAGTGTCAGGGCAAAGGACCTCAACACCCGTTCGATAGATCCTTCCCAATCCAAATGCTCATCGTTGACAGCTAGCAGTTCGCCAATAAATGGCAGTGAAGATTCTTCTAGCGAGAGTTCAGTGCAGAGCTTTCGCCTGATCTCGATCTGGCGCCCGTCGATATTGCTTTTTCGGCCTTTGAGGGAGCTAATCTCATCCACGAGTGCATCCAGTTCTTGTCTTTGGTTGCGTACCGTGTAATCGAGCTCTGATTTAGCATTTTCAATTTCATTGCGTGTATCAACAACTGTTCCCATGCGTTCACGAGAGGTCTCCTGGTTGTCAATGAATTGCTCAATGCCCATAAGGGATGACAAGCCAAGCCTTTTGGCGATCATTTCATATGTTTCAGCCCTACCCAAGCTGGAGTTCTTTTCCCTTTCCAGACTCTCCTTTTTACTAGTAAGTATCTCAAGACGTACCCCTGCTGTTGTGGCGATGGATTGTTTTGTCTCATCACGGTCATGTTGTAAGGATGTAAGGCGATTGTTTGTGCTCTGGAGCATTTGATTCTGTCTCTTCTGTATCGCACGATCCTTATCGAGCTGCTGTGTAATGAGAACTCTCTTATTCTCTGCAAAGTAGTACTTCAGAACATCGCGTATCTCACTCTTATCAAGGATATCCTCTTCGAGCCCTTGATGTTGGTTTAGGTTCTCCACAAGGGGGGAGAGGGCCTGTATCTGTCTTTTAGCCCGTAGGATGGCATTGTGTGACCTATCCAGATCCTCAAAGTGATGTATCAGGTTGTCTATCGGGGTGATGGAATCAAAGCTCTCCAACATATGGTCTTGGACGAAGGAGGTCAGGTTTCCTACTGTCTTCAGCGATACCGTCTGATGAAAGAGATCCAGAGCCTGTTCGTTCTTCAACCCAAAGCGCCTGCGAAAGGAATACCCATATTCATTGAATCTGTTGTATATTTCTATTGTATCCTCTTTCTTGAGTCGCCTTTTGAGCTCTGATAGTTCTTTGCCAAAATCAGAAAAGTCATCTTTGATGGAGAGGGCCCTGTCAGCTACGACAAAGAACCTGTCCGGTTGCCCACTGCTATCCTTCTGGAAGAATACCTGGGCAAGGGAGACTGTTTGTGACAGCACTTCGTTATAAAAGACTCCGAGGATGACTGAATGGGTGGTCCCTGCCTCTCTGAGGGGGACAGGCTTGGTGGCATACCCACCTTCACTGCGTTCAGACTTGTAGTAGCCCATGACGTATGATCGCAACGAGCGTTCCTTGAAGTCTGCTCCAGCGGCCTTGTTGTAGGCTACTCGATGGGAAGGAACAAGCAAGGTGGTTATGGCATCGACCAGGGTCGATTTCCCCGATCCGATATCACCGGTAAGGAGGCTGTTTTTCCCTTCCAGGGTCAGGGTGACAACCTTGTTGTGAAATGTCCCCCAATTATATACCTGGACTTCAGAGAGCCTGAAGCCTGCTGAACTGTCATCGTCGCCAAACTCAAAAAACCCATCAAACATCAGTATCTCCTTCTTCATCCGATTCTGAACCGTGAGCCAGATACTCTTCTAATTTCCCATCAAAATCACTCAGCCATTGGGCATCGATATAGGCTTTGAGAATCCTCTTGACTTCAAACTTATCCTTCTTCGCATCCAGGAATCTGATGAATCCAAGATCATGGATACGCTGGAGATGGGCATCCAGGCGTTTCAGGACCTTCACTTCATTGTTGGAGGTTGGAAAGAAGGATGATACCATATTTGTGAACTCTTCTAATCCGATGATAAGTCGTGGTTCACTTGAGTAGGTATCGTGCTCGGTCAGTTTTCTTCGCAGCAATGCCAGCATAAGGCTGACAGGATAGGACAAAGGCCTTCGTGCCATTATACGGGGCAAGGGGGGAGCACCTTCTTCTGGTTCCTTGCTCTGAAGGTAGGCAAAGCCATCACTGTCATAGATGTGAAGATCGAGGTTGATGGTAGAGAGGTAATCCCGTACAGGGCCCTCTGCAAGTTCCATGGACTGCCAGACTTTTGGCTTGTCTTCCTTATAGAGGATTCCCCGCATCAGGTGAATAACCACTTGGGATAGGTCCTCAGTTTCATTATGCTCCATGTGTGCTCCTTCGTATGAAGATTACTCTCGGAAAGTGTGCTTTTCGAATCCTATCACCCTCCCCATTCCACCATATCAGATCCTTCACATCCTCTGACACTGATGCATAGGTTTCAACTTCAGCTATGTGGAGGTAGGTGAGCAGTTCCGCTAGTCCCTGTTCAAGAGGGTTTTGTTCCACTAGCTCATCAAGACGAATCTGATCTGTATCCTCAAGGGCGGCTTCGATGTTCCTATACAGTCTCTCTCTGTCTATGTATACAAGGTTGAAGAGGGCCGAGGTGTCAATTTCTTGTTCGTCTTCGATTTCAATCATCGATACCAGTTCTTGGATCGGCGGCGGTGAGTAAAGCGGTTGTTCCATAGGGAGGTTGATTTTGACCTTCGATTCCTCTATCTCCATCCAGGCCCCCCCTAGGCTATGATTTTTCACTTTGAAGGCTTTTTTCTCAATGGATTCCAATATCTCGGTGATCCGGCGATTCTCAAGGATAACGCGGTCATCAAGGAAGCGGCGCAGCTGTCCGGAGAGGCGAGCTACGGTCCTTTGGGTTTTCTCTCCAGCTTCGATCCAGTCGAAATGGATTCTTCGTAGGGTGCTATCCGCTCTCAAGTCTCCAAGCTCTTCCAGATCGAAGACCTTATCGAGTTGTCGGGAGAGTTCTTCCTGGCTGTCCGGTGACATGATGAAGTCCCAGAAGGCACGGAAGCTCTGCCCCTCATCAGATCTGTTGATCCTGTCATGGTCTCCGAAGAACTGCTCCAGGAGATCCCCCTTATTGCCATCCCAGAGGGCGA
>DMAO01000113.1:157-2829 GCA_003446545.1 Sphaerochaeta sp. | reverse complement strand
AAGATAAAAAGCTCCTTCGCTTCTTACGCGAAGACCTGAACCTCACGGGAACCAAGGATGGTTGCAGTGAAGGTGCTTGTGGTACCTGTACCGTACTCGTCAATGGCAAGAAGACCAAGGCCTGTATCCCTACCCTTTCCAAGCTCGAGGGAAAGTCCATCATAACAATAGAAGGCCTCACCGAGCGTGAGAAAGATGTCTACTCGTACTGCTTCGCAGAAGCAGGGGCAGTGCAGTGTGGCTACTGCACCCCGGGCATGATCATGAGCGCAAAGAGCCTGCTCGATGAAGAGATCAACCCCACCCCCGACATGGTCAGGAACGCTATCAAGGGGAATATCTGCCGTTGCACTGGGTATAAGAAGATCGAAGAGGCAATCCTCAACGCTGCGACATATTTCAGAGAGGGCCTTGCTGTACCTACTGACATTGAAGAACCACAGCTCGACAGACGCTATAGGCGCGTTGATGCTATTCCCAAGGCCTTGGGCCAAGGACTCTACACTGATGATATCCGCATCGACGGCATGCTCTACGCTAAGGCCGTGCGATCAGCATTCCCTAGGGCAAGGGTACTGAAGATCGATTCCACAGAAGCTGAAAAGCACCCTGACTTTGTCAGGATAGTAACAAGCTCTGAGGTTCCTGAGAACATCATCGGGCACATTATCCATGACTGGGACGTCCTCATACCCATAGGTAGCATCACACGCTACACAGGCGATGCCATCTGTCTGGTTGTCTCCAAGAATAGCGAGACCCTGGATGCGATAGCATCCCTCATTGATGTCTCCTATGAGGTGCTGAAACCTGTACTTACCATGGAAGAGGCACTTGCCGAGGATGCACCATCAATTCATGAGAATGGTAATGTCCTCACCATCGAGCACATTGCCCGTGGCGATGCAGACAAGGCCATTGCAGAGAGCAAACACGTCATCAGACGACACTATTCCACCCCCTATACAGAACACGCCTTCATGGAGCCCGAGTGTGCCGTAGCAACCCCTGAGGACGAAGACGGAATACTGGTTTATACTTCTGGACAATCTATCTATGACGAGCAAGAAGAAATATGCCACATGCTCAAGCTCCCCCCTCAAAAGGTCCACTGTCACAGCATGCTCGTCGGAGGGGGCTTTGGAGGCAAGGAGGACATGAGTGTCCAGCACCATGCAGCCCTGCTAGCCTGGTTGCTCAAAAAGCCGGTCAAGGTTAGGCTCAGTCGACAGGAAAGTCTGGCTGTCCATCCCAAACGCCATCCCATGGAGATTGATCTGATAAGCGCCTGTGATGAGAATGGGCGTATCACTGCTATGAAGGCAACCATCCTGGCAAATACGGGAGCCTATGCATCCTTAGGAGGACCTGTATTGCAGAGAGCCTGCACCCATGCCTCCGGCCCATACAACTTCCAGAACTTCGAGGTGTTGGGAAAGGCCATCTATACCAATCTGGTCCCTTCTGGTGCATTTAGGGGCTTTGGGGTTACCCAGAGCTGTTTCGCTGTTGAATCGAATATGAATCTGCTTGCCGATGAAATTGGCATGGATTATTGGCAGTTCAAGAGGCTCAATGCCCTCAAGCCAGGGGATGTGATGCCCAATGGCCAGATTGCACAGCCAGATACCGGCATCATAGAGTGTCTTGATGCGGTGAAGGAGGCCTATGATTCATCCCCACGCTCAGGTCTTGCCATCGCCTTCAAGAACAGCGGAGTCGGTGTGGGGGTACCTGACACCGGACGATGCATCCTCTCGGTGGAGCAGGGCAAGGTGCACATCCGAAGCAGTGCGGCGTGTATGGGGCAAGGGATTGCCACTGTCTGCATCCAGATGCTTGGTCAGACCTGTGCACTGAACTCAGCAGATCTCATTGTCGAAGCCCCTGATACAAGAAGGACCCCTGACTCAGGCACCAGTACAGCTTCCAGACAGACCGTCTTTACAGGCGAAGCGGTACGCAGGGCGGCATTGAAACTCAAGGAAGCACTCAACAGCGCAACGCTTGAGGAGCTTGAAGGACAGGAGTACTACGGCGAGTATACCAGCATCACAGACCCCATCACCTCTACGAAGAAGTACCCTGTAAGCCATGTTGCATACAGCTATTCAGCCCAGGTTGTCATCCTTGATGAACAGGGCAAGCTGGAAAAGGTAGTAATTGCCTGTGATGTCGGCCAGATAGTAAACCACCAGGCCCTAACCGGCCAGATTGAAGGTGGGGTTGTCATGGGCCTGGGCTATGGCCTTACCGAGGACTTCCTTATCGAAGAAGGACAGTTGAAGGTTAAGTACGGAACCCTTGGTCTGCTCAGGTCGACTGACGTACCTGATATTGAAGTCAAGCTGGTCCAGGGACCGAAGAAGAACTCTCTGGCGTACGGAGTAAAGGGTGTGGGAGAGCTCAGCACCCTCCCGGGAGCCCCTGCGTGTCAGAATGCTTATTACCGTTTTGACGGCAACTTCAGGACTTCCCTACCCTTGTCTGATACTGCATACAAGAAGCCTAAGAAGAGCCATTGAAAGGGCCTGACAGAGAAGATATTGAAAAAACTGGACTATCCAGAAAGGAATCCGACGCCCCTTTCCCTGTCAGGAATGAAAGGTATCAATACCCCAGGGCAAGCCCTGGAAAGAGGAGGCGTTGCCTCCTTTTCCGCCCCAAGGGGC
>DMAO01000113.1:0-133 GCA_003446545.1 Sphaerochaeta sp. | reverse complement strand
TACTCTCGCTTCGTTGGGGAATGACCAAAGGCTCCATATGCTACGTAAAAAACCCGATAGATTGTTCAGATAAATATTGGAGGGGGGAACCAGAGTACCACTTCTAGTTCCCCCTTCCCAATTGAAGGACCTA
>DMAO01000126.1:5302-5777 GCA_003446545.1 Sphaerochaeta sp. | reverse complement strand
CTAGATAGACCTATATAAATGATACGACAAAGGGCTTTCTAATGCAATAAAAATAGAAAGAAAGTGCTCAGGAATGCATGGATTCAAGATTTATTGAAGATGGGTTAGGATATAGTTCTACTTTTGTGCTTATCGTAGGATAATCTGAGGTTTCCAACTCTTGATACATGTCGTTTTTTTCAAAAAGGATAGAAAATGTTTCAGGGAGCACTTCAATTTCAAGGGAACTGTTTTTCCTGTGAATTTCAATTTGAATGGATCCGGAAGAAGTTGGAATGCTGTATACCTTAATTGGCAATCTTTTTATAAGTTCAGTGGCTTTCTGATATAGTGTACTATCAATTGCTAATGCACCATATCCGTCCCAGTTTTGGGGGAGTGAGGATACCAATTCGAGTTCTTGGAGGTTTTTTGCAATGATCATCGTTGCTAGTTCCGAATAGTTTTTCAATTAGCTTCTGCTGCCTCTCTCATC
>DMAO01000126.1:3651-5169 GCA_003446545.1 Sphaerochaeta sp. | reverse complement strand
GGCTCTAGTTCCACACTCGTTGCGATATCTTCCATATCCAGGTGCAATGCTTTGGAAATCTCTTCATCCTGTAGGCAAGAACATAGGTACGCATAGTTTTCCAAGAGTATTGGTTTGAACAGATCCAATTGCAACTGGGGAAGACTTGAACCCATATAGATGTTTAAGACATTGTCTCTTGTGGAACACGTTTGTGATATCTCAGTTGCAATATCCGAAAGCAATGCGCTATACGTGGCAATGGTCTTTTCCTTATTCATGTATACCCTCTCTGTACAAGGTAGTATGAAGAAGGCATAAAGGCAATGAAAGGGGTAGGTGGGGCATCGCAGAAAAATGGAAGAATTACTCTTCCTTGTTTTTCTGAATCCGTATATCCTCTGTCCAATGGCAGAACATACAAATCGAACTCCTATTGTAGCGCGTATGCAAATCATTACAGCCATGGTTGCGTTTGGCACCATCGGTGTGTTCGTCAGGTTCATTCCCTTGGCTTCCTCCGAAATAGCATTATGGAGGGGCTTCATTGCGTTCTTGGTCCTTTCCCTGTTCATGAGGGTCACCGGTAGGTACTCTGGTCTGTCGAAGTACAGATCAGAGCTTGGGAAACTTTTCTTTTCAGGCGCAGCGATGGGGTTCAATTGGATCCTGTTGTTTGAGGCCTACAGATTCACCAGTGTGGCACTATCGACACTGAGCTACTACTTTGCTCCGACCCTTATGGTCATCGGGAGCTTCATTGTTTTCCGGGAACAGCTCACTTCCAGGCAGGTTCTCTGCTTCACCGTCTCTACAGCAGGCCTGGTCCTGATCATCGGCGTATCGGGAGGAGGTTCAAGCGACCTGGTCGGCATCCTCTTTGGCCTTGGGGCGGCAGTGCTCTATGCCTTGGTGATACTGACCAACAAGGCGACAGGTGCGATCGACGGCCTGACCAGGACATGGATCCAATTCGCTGCTGCGATTATCGTATTAGCGCCGTATACCTATCTGGTTGGTGGCTTCCATGTCCTGGAACTGGATCGAACAGGACTTGTGAGTCTCCTTATTTTGGGGGTGATCCACACAGGAATCATCTATTATCTCTATTTCTCCGCTCTTGCTCACCTCAAAGGTCAACAGGTTGCCATCCTGAGCTATATCGATCCGATAGTAGCGGTAGTGCTGTCTGTTTCACTCCTGCAAGAGAGTATAACCCTGTTGCAACTTGGTGGGGGATTGATGATCCTAGGTGCGACCTTACTGAACGAACTGAAACGAAGGCCTGTCCGTATCTGACTGCCGAATTCTTGGTTGTCATACAGCGAAAGAGTAAAACTATAGAAATTACAGCAGAGATACACTGTGCAGTGGCTAGTACTTTACGGTACAGAGTAATCGATAGTCGTTATATCAGATAGTTTACGGTATGGAGTAATACACTAAATGTTTACCTTATTGATTACTGCTCGCGTTCAGGAATTGGAAGGTTGGGAAAAACTGGTAAATTCTCAGGCGTGGATTTACCGTAAGGGTAGG
>DMAO01000126.1:0-3632 GCA_003446545.1 Sphaerochaeta sp. | reverse complement strand
TATCTACTTGCCTCTCCTGAAACAGAGGAGCGAGAGTTCAGCGTTCTCGAATCTATACAAGACAACTACCCTAAGTATGTGCTTAGCATGGATCCCATCCTAAGAAACCGTAGCGGGATAGTACACCAGCATATCACTGATTTTTTGCTGGGATCATGGTGAGGGGTGAAGGCTTAGCCTTGCTTCCACTACAATACAGTGAGAAGAACAAAAGATTCTTAGGGAAAATATATGAAAGAAACTTCTACCTTGCATATTCGTATGGACAAAAAACTCAAATCCCAGTTGGAAGAAGTTGTTTCTGAACTGGGCTTGAATGTATCCACAGCAGTAAATATATTTGCTCGTCAAGTTGTACGCCAAGGTCGTATCCCTTTCGAAATTTCTCTGGATGTCCCTAACAAAGAAACGCTGAATGCAATGCGGGAAGCTGAATCTCTTGCGAGAGAGCCAAAGGCTAGGGGTTATCACAATGTAGATTCCCTGTCTGATGAACTCTTACATGACTAGAACAAGCTTTTCTGGTTCTGGTGTTGACCAAAACTGGTACTCATTCTGTCTTGTTCTGATTCTCAGCCTTTTATAAGGGCCATGCAGAGAGATATCCCCTTCACCCCTTGTTGAATAAATCTTGCCAATGTCCGATACTATGTCCCTGTACACTATGAATATACAAACCTACACCCAGGAGGTGGTAAACCTCCATACACATAGCTACTATTGTGGTCACGGATTTGGCGAAGTGACCGAATATGCCCAAGAGGGCCAGAGGCAGGGCCTAAAACTGCTTGGGATGAGCGAACACTGTCCTGTTCCCGATAACCGTTGGGGAACAAGCCGCATGTCCTACTCGATGCTGGACTCCTATACCAAGGATTGTCTTGCTACCAAAGATGAGTATGCAGGTAGGCTTGAAGTGTTGCGTGGTTTTGAATGCGACTATCTGAGGCAGTACCAGTCCTATTTTGAAGAGTTGCGGAGCACGTGTGACTATCTCTTCTTTGGCGTGCATGATCTTTCCCTGGATATCGGGTGTGAGTACTCCATGTTCTGGAATCCCCTGACCAAGGATGATCTCATAGCCTACACCAAGTTCTATGTGCAATGCATTGAAAGCGGTCTGTTCCTGTTTGGAGCCCATCCTGATGTATTCTGCCATTCCTATCGCGCTTGGGACGAGGAGGCCATTGCCTGTTCGAAAGCTATCCTGGAGTGTGCTCTCGCCAATGATGTTGCCTTGGAGATCAATGGCAACGGGATGCGTAAGGGGCTTGTAAAGACTTCCTATGGGACAAGGTACGCGTATCCCCACCATGAGTTCTGGAAACTTGCTGCACAGTATCCAGTCAAGGTTATCTGCAACAGTGATGCCCATAATCCATCCTATGTGAATGACAGCATGGCTCGTTGCCTCTTGTTTGCTCAGGAGTGTGGTATTACATATTCCTCCTTCCAGGTTGAGAAGGACCGAGGTGGGAACTCTGGTGCTAAGCTTTCCCTTATTGGCGGGGAACATCCTGGTCTTGAAAAGAGAGGGGCAGCCCTTCCTTAGTGGCTAGGCCTTGAAAACATATCAATTGGAGAACCTTGTATTCCTTTATCATGTCCTGCCTTGCAACCCTTTTTCTCTTTGCTTGAATAGAGTACCATCGAGGGCAAGGGGAGTCTTTACTAGGATAGGAAACTGTCTTGTTGTTCTCCTCTATGGATTCTATTGGTAGGGGAGAGCCATGGCTATGGAAAAGAAGTATCCTGAGATCCGAGCTGTCGCATTTGATTATGGTGGGGTCTTGGCGTATTTTATCGACAAAAAGAGTATCAGAGAGATGGCAGATGTGGCCCAAGTCGATTACAACGCCTTCGACTCCGGCATGTGGAAATTCCGTCAGGAGCTTGATTCGGGTGAATGCGATACTACCTGCTACTGGACAGCTGTCCTCGACTACTGCAATTCTGAGGTGCCTCGCCAGTCCATCATAGAGACTCTGGTGGAGATGGACCTCAAGGGCTTCTCAAGGATGAATCAGGGTATGGTCTGTTGGGCAGATGCATTGAGAGAGCATGGCTTTGGTACTGCCATCATCTCTAACATGTCGGAGCCTACGTATCAGGCTCTGATGGTTCACCAACCATGGATGCGCCATTTCGACGCTACCGTCATTTCTGGGATCATCGGCATTAACAAACCCGACTGTAGAATATTCAAATATGCCATTGAGGTCATGCAACTAGATGCTGCTGAAATCCTCTTCCTTGATGACCTGAGCCACAATGTAGTGGGCGCACGGTCAGCAGGGATGCAATCGCTGCAATTTTCTACTACTCGTACACTCTCTGAAGAGTTAAAGGCCTACTATCCTAACCTACCGGTGGAAGGCTTGATCTGACCACAAATCTAAAGGTCAGCTTTTTTTAAAAAAAGGAAAGAGGCTGTCCCAGTCTAAGGGAACAGCCTCTGTTCAGTGCTAGGACACAACCCACTCTTCTTGAGTGTCCGTTTGTTGTTTCGCGCTTCTCTGTGCATATTTGGTATCTCTATCTACAAAGAACCACTGAATCTGACGTATGGCGGACTTTTCTGTCAATCACCACACTCATCAGCATGCTGATGTTCGTGGCAGACGCTACCGGTGCTCTTAAGTTCGCCGTTCAGATAGGCGATAGTCATATCCTTGGCTGTACCCTGAGCTCCTACGATGACCTCGATGTCGTGCTCGTTGAAGATCTCAACGGCTCCACCACCCATACCACCGCTGATGATGACATTCACGCCCATATCATGAAGGAAGTTAGGAAGGAATCCAGGCTTGTGTCCGGGATTACCAACGGAAGCTTCACTGAGAATCTTTCCCTTATCGGTTTCGAAGATCTCAAAGGTCTGACAGTGGCCAAAGTGGCCTGATACGCTCTTGTTATCGCTCGCAACTGCAATTTTCAACATAGCTTACTCCAAATTCTCTAGTATTTTTGCCACGTTCTCCAAATGGGGGACGTCGTATTTTTCGATGAGGCCACTATCACAAGCCTCACTGATTTTAGGGTCAATAGGCATTTTAGCCAATACCTTGAGGTGATGAATCTCAGCAATAGAGTCGATATGGCTCTCTCCGAACACCTGGTATTTCTTGTTGTTGTCAGGACACAGGAAGAAGGAGAGGTTCTCCACCAACCCTATGATGGGGATGTTCATCAGCTCTGCCATGTTCACGGCCTTGGATACTATCATGGAGACCAGCTCCTGAGGGGAGGTCACTATAACAATACCGTCCACGGGAAGGGACTGGAAAACCGTCAGGGGAACGTCTCCTGTCCCTGGTGGCATATCGACAAACAGGTAGTCCAGTTCTCCCCAGATGACATCGGTGTAGAACATCTTGACTGTTTTGGCGATAAGGGGGCCTCGCCAGATAACTGCTTGGTTAGCCTCTTCGAGCAACATGTTGATGGACATCACCTTGATGCCACTTTCTGTGCTTTCAGGATTGATGGATCCTTCCTCTCCTGTTGCCTTCTTGGTAAGGCCGAAGGCCTTGGGGATGGAAGGGCCTGTGATGTCAGCATCTAAGATGGCACAGTTGTACCCCCTCTTCTGCATGGTTGTGGCAAGCATGGAGGTCACCAAGGATTTGCCG
>DMAO01000240.1 GCA_003446545.1 Sphaerochaeta sp. | reverse complement strand
GTAATCATACTAAGACAGCGAAGCAACGCCTCAAGTCCTGTTGTTTTAGAAAAGTCTCGAATAGTATCAATAATAGTACGTTCCAGTACTGTAGCCCTTACCCCATGAGCATTGATAAGGCCCTGATTGCTATACGATTGCTTAAACTGATACCAATACCCATCATATTCAAATGATTTGAATCGTGATGAACTGGAAACGGTAATAGTAGTAAACACTTGATTTGCAAAACCATAATAGCTAAAAGCAGTGTGATGAGAAATATAACTATCTGCAGTAATTTGGCTTGCAATTTCATAGGGAGAAGCAATACTGCTTCCAGTTTCCAGACTGATGGCCACATATAAGGAGCGCTTTACATGTTGTATCAAACCCTTTCTCTTCGAGTGATACAATACTGTCTCTGCCGTTTTGGTATTGCCACACAAATCGACAACCTGTGCATGAGAAAATACACGCCAAGCGATAAATTTGGTATAATACTCTATCATATTTTAATAATAGCTCAATACACTTTATATTACAAGTGTTCATCACATATAATAAAACTATTCAGTGATCTTACCTCTTCTCTGTTATCTGACAAATAGGAGCTAAAGCTGTCTAAGCATTGCAGTTCTTTACCAAAGACCGAGGGCTGCCACACCTAATGTGGCAGCCCTCGGACTTTCTCATAATTCTACTTGGTTCTCTCTAGTCCCGTCTTTCCTGAGTTCTGTATTCTCTCAGATTTTAGGCTTTTCTCTGGTTAGGTATCCCTAGCAACATACTACAGGGAAACCACTGTACCAGCCTCCCCCCTTACATCAATGAAGGAAGGAACATCGTCATCGGTTCCCAAAAAGAAACCAACATCAGCGTCATGAGCATCATGATCCAGAACGGCATTACCGCCTTTGTAGCCTTTTCTATGGATATCTTTCCTACCGAACATCCGACAAAGAGAGCAGACCCAACTGGAGGGGTGGTAAGACCAATGGCCAGGTTCAATATCAGCATGATACCGAACTGGATGGGATCCATTCCCAGATACCCAACCATCACAGGAAAGAGAATCGGTGTCGTAATGATGATAAGCGGGGCCATATCCATGATGCTTCCCAACACTAGGAGCATCACGTTGATCAGTAATATCAACAGGACCTTATTGTCTGTAATCGAAAGCAGACCGGTGGTAACCGCCTGTGGAATACGAAGGAATGCCATCAGATAACCGAAAGAACTGGCTGCAGCAATGAGACTCATCACCATGGCCAAGGTCCTCAGTGAGTTACGCAAGATTGAATTCATCTGTCTGATAGGAATCTCACGGTAGACGAAGAAGGTGATGATGAAGGAGTAGACAGCAGCTACAGCTGCTGACTCTGTTGCAGTGAAGACCCCGGAAATGACACCACCCATTATGATGAGAATGGTGAAAAGCCCGAAAAATGCATCACGTGCAAGCTTGAGGGTCTTCTTCCAACCAAACCCTTCCTGTTTGGGATAGTTACGCTTGTAGGCTATGATGGCTGTGGGGATCATGAGCAACAGGCCTAGGCCTACTCCGGGGATGAGCCCTCCGAGGAAGAGCTTTCCTACAGAGACACCTCCACCGGCTGCCATAGCGAATATGATCATATTGTGGCTGGGAGGAATAAGAATCCCTTCACAAGCACTGGTGACGGTAACAGCAACAGCAAAGTCTGAGTCATAGCCATCCTCTACCATCATGGGAATAAGCATAGCCCCGATGGAGGAGACGTCAGCAACAGCAGAGCCTGAGATGCCTCCGAAGAACATGGATGCAAGGATATTCACCTGGGCAAGACCTCCACGTACCCGCCCGATAAGGGCATTGGCGAAGCCTACGAGCCTGCGTGATATTCCACCCTGGCTCATGATCTCACCTGAAAGGATGAAGAACGGGATTGCCAAGAGGGAGAAGGAATTCACTCCACTTACCAAGCGTTGCACGATGGACATCATAGGAATATGCAAATATATCGCAGTAACCACTGAAGAGAGGAAAAGGGAGAAGGTTATGGGGAACTTCATGATAAGCATGAAGACAAATGAACTGATCAGGATAAAGGAACCCATACTAGCGTTCATCATTTGGCCTTACCTCCCTTATATGTATGTATGTCCTCATACAGATGGATACTAGCGTAGAGGACTATGAAAATACCTGAGACAGGAAGGACTAGGTAGTTGATTGAATTGGGAATATTGGTAGCTGGAAGGAAAGACCTTGCACCATTGAGGGTGAGTTTCCAACCATAGAAGATCATGATGCCACCAATGATGATAATCAGGAAATCGCGTAAGCAATCCAGTGCTGTGAAGAAAGCCTTGGGAAGTTTCTTGGGCAGGATGGCGACATTGATGTGCAGGTTCTCCTTGACTCCAAGGGCCATGGCAATAAAAGTGAACCAGATGACAATAACGAGAGAGATCTCTTCTGACCAGTGGATCCCAGAACTGAATCCATATCGTAACACGACATTGAGGAATACGAGGACTACCATCGCAACCAACAACACCATGGCCAGCCTGAGAACCCATACAAATACGGAGTCAAGTATCTTTTTCAATTGCTCCATGGGAACCTCCTAGTTGGGTAGTTTGCACAAAAGCGTGGGGTTTCGAAAAACCCCACGCCATGTACTACGGGAACTGCTTATTTTACAGCTTTGATCTTAGCAACCCATTCTCTCTGGGCAGCATTGAGCTGGCTTTCGTATAGGGGTGCCATAGCGGAGGCAAACTCAGCCTGATCGGTGATCTTGTTGATCTTCGAACCGGCAGCGCGAACCTTAGCCTCAGACTTCTTCTCATAGTCGGCCCATGCCTTGACCTGAATAGCCTGGCTTTCCTTCGCGGCTTTCTTGATGATAGCCTGGTCAGCAGCAGAAAGCTTGTCCATGGTGATCTTCGAAGCGATGATCATCTCAGGAACACGGGTGTGCTCGTCAATTGAGTAGAACTTGGCAACCTCAAAGTGTGAGGAAGAGTCATAGGAAGGCCAGTTGTTCTCAGCACCATCGATGACGCCGGTCTGCAGGGCACTGTACACATCCCCATAGGCCATGGCGGTAGGAACAGCACCGAGAGCCTGTACGAGACCCATCATCAAAGCCGATTCCTGGACGCGAATCTTCATGCCCTTAAGGTCTGCAACAGTGTAGATAGGCTTTTTGGTGTTGTAGAAGGAACGTGCGCCACTGTCGTAGTACACAAGACCTACAAAACCCTTCTCGCTCATGGAGTCAAGGAAGTACTGACCAATCTCACCGTTGAGGACGCTCCACATGTGGTTTGAGTCCCTGTAGAGGTAGGGCATCTGCAATGCATTCAGCAGGGGCTGGAAGCTTGCCAAGGGGGAGATGGATACACGGGTGAAGTCGATACCGCCGAACTGGACCTGCTCGATGGCACTCTTCTCGTCAGCAAGCTGACCCTGGGGATATACCTCGACCTTGATGCGGCCATTGGTGTACTCGCCTACAAGAC
>DMAO01000249.1 GCA_003446545.1 Sphaerochaeta sp. | reverse complement strand
CCATGGTAATGCTTCCGCTACTCTCTCTTCGTTGGGGAATCAAGAGAAATCTTGGCCATTGGAAACAAGCAAATGAGAGTTTTCAACCATCTGTACAGCAGTTGCATGAAGCAACCTGGTCATGGGCTCAAAATCAATCATTCGAGCCTTTTCACAAACAGCTAAGGCTCTATCAAAGTGTGTTTCAAGAAGCTGACGAATCTGAAAATTTCCATCTACAACTCCATCAGTAATAAATAAGGCCATTATTTCTGCCGCTTTTGCCAAATGGTATAACCCAATCAGTTCCAAAGCAACTGGTTTAGCATGTGCTTGATCTATTCCATCCAGATACTTCTTCTCATACTTGTCTTGCTGCTCCCTAAGGTCAGCGATCCGCTGAAGAACAATATCCCTGTCGTCCCATCCTTTTTTCCGAATCAGTCGGAGCCAAACATCAATAATAGTAGCCCAAGTACGTTTCCCCCAATCATCAGAATCAAATGGAAGATTTGGCCAATCAATCTGTGTGAGAATACGACTTGCATCAGTACCACAATCTCCTAAGACGGCAAGAGATGACATTCGCAACAACTGATAAGAGGCATGCATAGGATCATCTGAAAGAGGCAAAACCCGTAAAATACGGAAGGCATCAGAAGCACACTCCCGCATCAATTTCAATTTTGTATCATCCTCCTCAAACCTGTCCAATAGTAAATCCATAGTTGCTAGTTCGAGAGCCTTTGCTACTCCCTCAAGTTCTGAATATGCAACATCAGTTTCCTGATTCAACAACTCATGATATAGTTGGATCTGCTGTGCTGTCTGTAAGGCCTGGGCTCTTTTTACAGAGATGCTATCTAAAAGCCAATGACTCATTTTGCACCTCCATTTCTTATTTTGAAGATCAACTGATCAAGCCCCCAAGGGACAGATAAAGCAATATTTTTGTTGCTTCGATTAAAAGAGGTTCACTGCAACCTGATTAAAAATCCAGCAATAACACAAATGAGTATTGCATGACTCTTATTGGATCTTAACCAAGATATTATCATGTAGGGCTACCTCTCAGTTGCCTTTTGCCAGCCAGAGCATTGCCTGTTGCCAGATTTTCTGATACCCATCCCACTCTACGAAGGCCTTGGGACACCAATGGGGACCGATGTCGGTCATCCAGGCGAAGGTCCGGCCTTTGCCATACTCCCAACTTGCAAGCAAGGGATGCCCGTACTGTGATTTTGCAATCAAGGTAGCACCCTCCTTCATCACGGCCTCCTGGTACCCCAACAATGGGGGCCAGGTCCCTTGTACCCCTTGTACGATAGGATGATCATATTCGAGCACTGTTGTTCGAGTACCCTCTGGTGTCTCAAATCTGTCGTCAAAAGTATGGATGCTTACGGGAAGGATCTCTTCAATGGGAGTCCTGAAATACTTGGCGAGACCCTGGATACCAGCAAAGGAAAGATAGCCCCCACACATACAGAAGCCACCTCCCTGCTCAACCCACTCCTTGATCAATCGAAGCCTGTTAGGGGCGGTCTTGCCTTCTACAAACACCTTTTTGGAAAGCAAAAGGGTGTTTGAGCCAATATCACTGAGAATTACCACATCATACTCCCTAAGCTCCTCAAGAGTCTCAGGAAAAGATTCAGAAGCAAGATGGGAAGGCATATGGGTACATTCTATGTACCCTGAATTGTCAAAGGCTCTCAGTAAATATTCATGACCAGTTTCATAGATTCCTGTAGAAAAATGATCAAATCCTTTCTGATGAGATCCGGTAGACAACCATGACTCACCAACCAAAAGCACCTTGATTTTTTTCATTTCTAAGCTCCCAATCATTGTTTTTGCATCTGTCTCTTTACAAAACGTGTGCTATTCTCGGTAAAATAGTTCATTACCATAACAATAATAAGTACACCACCCCATATGAGTGAGATGTAGTAACTGCTGATGGATGGAAACCGGTTGAATCCCGTCTCAAGCATTCTCAAAAGGATGATGGATAACACCACTCCACTGATCTTTCCCTTACCACCAATTGGATTGACTCCACCTAACACCACGATCAAGACGCACTGCAATGTATAGACAGTGCCATAATCTGCACGGGCTGAGTTATAATTGGCCAGCATAATCAGACCACCTAGGGCAGCACAAATTCCTGACATCATATAGGTCTTGATAAGGAGGCGGTCATTCTTCAGACCACTGAACTTAGCTGCAGTTGCACTGGTACCCAACATATAGAGTTTGGTACCAAAGACAGTACGAGAGAGCAAAAACCAGATAATCAGTGCCATTATGACAAAAATGACCAACTGCACCGGCACAATGGATGCAATCTTATTGTTGATCGTGTGCGAATAGTCACGGGAGAACTTGCTTACCGCATTACCTTTGGTAAGGGCCAGACACAAGCCAGTAAACAGCTCCCCTGATCCCATGGTTGCAAGGATTGGAGGGATATGAAACTTAGAAACCAATATGCCATTGAAAATTCCAGCTGCTGCTCCCACTAGGATACCCAGGGCAAATACCAGAGGTATCGCATACCCAGGAAGCCCTCCAGCGGCATTGGTCAAATTGAGAAGAAGAAATGCCATGAGAATGGAGGTGAAGTTGGCTACCCCAACTACAGAGAGGTCGATACCTCCGGTGATCATGCAGAGCATGACACCAAGGGACATAAGACCGAATTCTGGGAATTGTGAAGCCATTGTCTGGAAATTCAAGACTGTATAGAACTTGCTGAATCGGGTGATGGCAATAAATATCATCCAGGTGATGATCATGATTATCAGACGCCACAGGTGGCGGTCTGATGCATACATCTTCTCAAATCTAGCTAGGGGCTTCATAGTATTTTTCATGCTACAACCTCCTTAGCCGGTGTTTTTGCCGACCGTACACGATTCATGTGAGAAACCTGATAGGCACTTACTCCAGTACCGATGATGATCAACAAGCCGGTAAAGACACTCTTCCAAGAGGTGGGAACCCCAATCAGTATGAGGGAATTCTCCACAATCACTATAAGCAATGTACCTAGCATACATCCCAGCAAGGTGCCCCTACCCCCTGTGATGGCCGTTCCTCCAAGCACTACACCAGCTATGATGTTCATCTCCATACCCAGCATATTTGTGGGGTGAGCCTGTTGCATCATGCAAACTCTCATGACTCCTGCAAGACTCGCTATCATACCCACCATGACATACATGATGAATTTTGTATTCCTGACCCCAAAACCTGCCCTGTGGGCACTGGTCTCACTACCCCCTATTCCATAAATACCCCTTCCAAACATGGTGTAACGCATCATGAAATACACAAGGAACAGGACAACAAGGAACGCAATAATCGCCACAGGCATCCTAGAAGTCAATCCAGAAACGGGGTTCCGAGCAATAAATAGTGATGAGGTTCCAAAATCCTTCATTCCGATGGGAATGATGGTCAGCTGCTTGGAGTTGAGAGCGCCTTGCATGACTCCTTTGAAAACGCTGGAGGAGCCTAAGGTCACTATCAATGCAGGCAACCTGAAATATCCAATGAACAGGCCGTTAAAAGCCCCTAGGATTGCACCTAAAGCCAGGGCGATAAGGATAGCCAACCATACGCCACCTTGATAATTCATATCAAGAAGGAACTTTGTTGTGGCATACACGCTCAGGGAAGCCAGAGCTGGGAAGGAAACATCAATGCCACCAGAGATGATGACCATGAACGCCCCTATTGCGAACAGGCCAGGCACGACAAGAGCGGACGCTATGTCCACCAGATTGTTCGAAGAGAAAAATTGGCCTGAACGAATCTCAATAAGCACGCACAACAGCATGAGAACAAGGAATATATAGGGTTCATTGCGCCGTGACAGCTTGCGTAAGGTATTGGTAATTGTTGTTTTCACGACTGTAGCCTCCCTACATCATGTACGATAAAATCGTTTTTTCATCAGTTTGCGCAGCATCCAAATCAGCTACTATCCGCCCGGATTTCATTACCAGGATTCTTGAACAGTTTTCCAACACCTCGGGAAGGTCATCGCTGATGATAAGGAGAGCCAGCCCCTTTTCTGCCAGTTTCTGCAGTATTTCATGGATATCATGCTTTGATCCTATATCAACGCCGACAGTGGGACCATTCAAGATAAGGATATCCAAGTTAAGCGCCAACCATTTTGCCAGTACAACTCTTTGCTGGTTGCCGCCCGATAGGGTCTGACACGCATTGTCAGGATTTGGGGTACCGATTGCCAGTTCCTTAACCCACCGCTCGATTTCAGCAGAACGGCTCATATGGTCCAGTACACCAATCTTGTTAGCGAGGCTATCGATTTCCGAGATGACAATATTGTCTGCTATGCTTTGTGTAAGGAACAGACCCTCACTCAATCGGTCCTCAGGCACATAGCCAATCTTATTTCCCATAGCAACCTGTGGATTGGAAAGCTTCACCTCTTTCCCATTCACCAAAAAAGTTCCCACGTCAATGGGACGAATGCCAAACATGGATAGGGCCAGTTCGGTCCTCCCTGAATCAAGCAAACCTGTTATCCCGATAATCTCCCCTTTTCGCAGATCAAAGGAAACATCCTGAAACGCCCCTTGCATTCCGATGCCCTTTGCCTGAAAAATTGGTTCTTCGGATACATGCTGTGGAATGAAGGTCTTTTTCTGGAACTCACGTCCTGTCATGTAATAGGAGAATTTATTGGAATCAAGGTCAGAGGTGTTCCCTGTGGCAACAAGCTCCCCACTGCGAAGGATAGTGAACTGTTCTGATATTTCAAAAACTTCATTGAGTTTGTGGCTGACAAAAAGGATTGCAATCCCGCGCTCCTTGAGCTTAAGGATAATATTGAAAAGGTTTCCCACCTCTCTTTTAGTCAGGGAAGTCGTTGGCTCATCCATGATGATTAGTTTTGTATTGAACATAAGGGCCCGACTTATAGCAATCATCTGTTTTTCGGCAACAGTCAGAGAACCGACCAGGGCATCCAGGTCGACCTCGAAATTGATCTTGGCTATTGCCTCTGTAGCAATCTGGCGCATCCTCTTCCAGTTCACAAATTTTCTACGGTCTGCAAGTTCACTATTGAATGCCAGGTTTTCCATAACCGTCAGGTTAGGGAAAATCGAAAAGTCCTGGTAGATAACTTGGATTCCGCTCTGTATTGCGTCAATCGGGGTAATCTTCTCATAGTTCTTTCCGCCAAACTCCATATAACCGGAATCTGGGGAATAGACCCCGCTGATAATTTTGATGAGTGTTGACTTTCCGCTTCCATTCTCTCCTGCAAGACAGTGAATCTCACCAGGATGAATTTCAAACGAGACATTCTTTAGAGCCTGAACCCCAACAAATGACTTGTATATGTCAACGGCCTTGAGTAAGCACTCTGCCATGGCACACCTCCTACTACAACAATTAAACCACTGTTACGCATTTCAGACAACAAATAACAACATTGCCCTGCCAAACGGACACGAATGGCAGGGCAATGTTCCAAACCAATAGACTAGAATCCGAAGTCGTAGACATTCTTGGCATTGATGACAATCCAACCTTCACCTTCAAGAACAGTCTTGCTGCCGGGCTTGAATTTCATGTTGGTATATCCATCGACTCCCAAGTCGACTACACCTTCAATTTTCTTTCCATCCAACACCTGAACAGCGAGGGCTATCATGGCCTTACCGGCGAGAGCAGGATCCCACAAGGTCAAAGACTTTACAACACCACTTTCCAGCAGGGCTGCGTTGTCAAGAGGCATTCCTGTACCAGAAGTAAAGGCCTTTCCGATCAGACCCAACTCCTCGATGGCACGCGCAACTCCTGGAGCATCATATGAGGAAGTTCCCATAATACCCTTAAGGTTGGGGTATTTCTTGAACAGCTCCTTTGCTCCATTGTAGGCAACATCACCATTGTCGAAAGACTCGATGCGTTTCTCTGCTGCGAGCAGCTGCATCTTGGGATACGCCTCTTTCTGATGTGCTACACCAGCATCTGCCCATTCATTGTGAGAACCATTGGTGAGGGACGCAACCATCGTTGTGTATACACCTTCATAATTCATAGCTTCAGCAAGGTTGTCCATGATGAAAGCACCATATCCTGCATTGGAGAAAGCCTCGATATCATAATCGACATTCTCCAGTGCAGAACCCTCATGGGTGATCACCACAATACCAGCCTTTTTGGCCTGTGCGAGTACAGGTTCCAACGACTCAAGATCTACAGGAACTACACAGAGGGCATCAACACCCTGAGCAATGAGGTCCTGTATAAGCTGTGCCTGCAAGGTAGCGTCAATCTGTGCCGTACCTTTCTGATAGACATTCAAGCCAGTTGCTTTCGCATACTCGTCAACACCAACTTTCATCCGGACAAACCATGGGTTGGATGCATCCTTGGGCACCACCACAATCTCATACCCGGTTTTTTTCTCAGCCTGACCAGCTGCAAACACCATAGGAACCACCATTAGAACAATAACCATGAGAATCATAAGTTTCTTCATCTGTATTTCCTCCTTTTACAGTGACATCGTAATTTTATCGCACCCATATTGAGAAGTCAAACATTAATGAACTATTTTAGTAGCCAAAAAAATTATAGACGCAAAAACTGTACGTTTTATTTGATATATAGCAATTTCACGTACAAATATTCTCAGCAATTGAACAAATACTACTAAAATTAACTAAATTTTGCCTAATTATTTGACAACCAATAAGGAGAGAGATATGCTGAAGCTATGGGAATAAAAGAGATAGCCGAGAAGGCTGGAGTATCAAAAACCACGGTCTCACTGGCATTGAACGGACACAAGGGCGTTGGGCATGAAACCCGAATGGCAATCATCAGAATAGCAAAAGAGATGAACTATCGTGTCCCTGGGGAACGTTCGTATGCCCTTCCTCAACACGGGGTGATAGTCCTGGCAAAACTTAGCAAGCACGGTCTGATACTCAACGAAGACCAAAATACATTCATCGTCAACTATATTGAGGGGATCAACCAGGTTGTAAAGGAATATGGCTACTCTTTTGAGATTATCACCCATTCCCTAGAATCCCTCACCCCATTTATTTCAGAAATGAAAAGCAAGCAGCCTAAAGGGATAATCGTCCTGGGAACGGAATTAAGCTCTCCAGACATCCAGTGCCTGAAAGACCTGAGCTATCCTTATGTGATCATAGATACGTATTTCGAACAATTGGAAGCAGATTTCATTACCATGGGAAATATCGGCTCTGTCTATACCATCATCAGCTATCTGGTGAAGAGACACCATACCGATATCAGGATGGTGACATCCACTGTGAGCTCAGGGAATATATCCTTACGCGAACGAGGCTTCATACAAGCAATGAACGAGTATGGGCTTACGCTCTCGGAGCAGAGCCTCATCCCAGTAAAACCTGGTTTCAATGGTGCATATAAAGAGATGCTTGCCTACCTCCAAGGGGGAGGGCATCTGCCACAGGCCCTCTTTTGCTTCAACGACGTAGCCGCCTTTGGAGTTATAAAAGCCATCAAGGAAGCTGGGTTCAAGGTTCCGAGAGATGTCTCGGTCATCGGCTTCGACGACCTGCCCATGTCATCAATGATGGAGCCCAGACTGACTACCGTCAAGATTCCTACGCAACATATCGGGGCTTTGGCAGCCCGTACCATTGTAGAGAAAATCATTGCAAAAACCAAAGAAGCCCCAATGGACATCCTGGTCCATGGGAAGCTGGTGATTCGAGAAAGTGTTATTGACAGATAAATGCATGAGGAGGTGCAAAACATGGCAAAGTATTCAATTATTTTAGGTAACTTGGGAAACACCTGTGACAGGTTCCTTTCCAGCGGCTACAAAGACGCCCTTCCCAAGGAAGAGCTCATCAGACAGGCATCGGAAATCCAAGGGGTAAAGGGAGTTGAGCTTGTAGGGACATGGGATGTCTCTAGTGACAACGTCGACAAGGTAGGTGAGATGCTGGCAAAACACAACCTACAATGTGTTTCCATAATCCCCGATCACTTCAGCCAAAAGCGCTGGGGGCGAGGCAGTCTCTCAGCAAAAGACCCTGAGATCAGAAAACAGGCTATTGAGTATACCTTTGAGTGTGTGGAAATGGCCAGAAAATTGGGATGCACCACACTGAACCTCTGGCCAGGCCAGGATGGGTATGACTATGTGCTTCAGTCAAACATCGCCCTTGAACGTCGCTACCTGATGGAGAACATCAGAGAGATTGCCAAAGCTTCCCCTGACATCAATTTTGCCCTGGAGTACAAGCCAAAGGAACCCCGCAACTTCTGCTTCATGGCAAGGGCATCTGATACCCTTCTCTTGGCAAAGGAGACCGGCCTGGACAACGTTGGTGTGACCATCGACACAGGACACGCTTTTGTAGCTGGGGAGAATGTGGCTGAGTCCATTGTCATCCTACAGGAGTATGGGAGAAAACTCTTCCACATGCATTTCAATGATAACTATGGGCATTGGGATGATGACATGATCGTAGGTTCTGTTCACTTCCCACTGTTTGTGGAAACGCTTTTCTGGCTCAGAGAAACCAACTATACCGGTTGGCTTTCCATGGATCAGTACCCTTACAGGGAGGATGGACAGGGAGCACTCGCAGAAAGCGTGGCATTTTTGCAGATGATCGAATCCAGGCTTACTGATGGGGTGATGCAAGAGCTTCGAGATCTGGTAAATCGAGGTAATGCGGTAGAGTCCCAACGTTGGTTGCGTCGGACTTTCTTCAAGTAAATCACCAGCAACCCCACCGGTACAGCCGGTGGGGTTACTCTCTACCAAGCCATCTTTTCTCAGTCAAGACTTGTAGGGTAAGAGACCTTGAGTGTCTGAATTTCTTTTCTCGAACAAAATGCTTGATGCTAAAAATTGAGTTTGGAATGTTTTGGCGTACCATATGCCTAATAATCTAATCTTAGGAGATCTGTTGTGAAACCAAAGAAAAAAGCATGTGAGATGACCATTGCAGAGTTGGCAGCATATATTGATCATTCTGTCTTGAAGCCAGAATTTACACAAGACGAGATTAAAAAACATATTTCTGAGGGCATTAGGTATGGCTGTAGGACAGTCTGCATCAATCCAGCCTCTATCCCCCTGGCAAAAAGGCTTTGTGCAGGAACAGCGACAGAACTATGTGTAGTATGCGATTTCCCTTTCGGCTTATCTGCCACAGAATCAAAAGTTGCTCAGGCAGAGTCCATATGCAAGCAAGGAGATATCTTTGAATTGGACATTGTCGCTAACTACGGATGGATCAGAAGTGGGTTATGGAGTGCAGTTACTGAAGAGATTCGTCAGGTAGCAACTGTCTGCCATACGTACGGGACAGCTTTGAAAACTATCTTTGAGACTGATGCTCTGACACTCGATGAAATAAAGCAAGCAACAGAATGTGCAATAGGTGCGGGATCAGACTTTGTGAAGACTTCTACAGGTTTCTTTACTGGGGGTAAAAATGATGGGGCTACTGTTGAAGTGGTGAGCGCTATTATGGAAACTGCTCAGGGTAGGTGTAAGGTCAAAGGCTCTGGTGGGATACGAACACAGGAAACGTTTTTTGAACTGATTGATCTAGGGATTGATAGAATGGGAGTTGGCTATAGTTCTACAGCCAAAGTAGTAGGGGAAAAACAAAAGCATACTGTGGTGAGATCGTAGGAGAAAAGGATAGGATGGCTCTCAGAAATCACCTAAGACAGCTTGGACCAAATTACTTTGCAGGACAGGAACTTGACCGGTAGTGGATATTCCAGTAAAATCTATTTAGAATAATATCTAAATAGTGAGGTGGTATGGGATTTTCACAAACCATGAAAGCAGTATCTGATCCCGTACGGCGGGAAATCCTCGACATGCTCAAGGAAGGAAGGCTCACAGCCGGAGATATTGCATCCAGGGTAGAGAATCTCACCTCGGCAACGGTCTCTTATCACCTTTCCCAACTGAAGAAAGCCTCCCTCATCTCAGAGACCAAATACAAGAACTTCATCTATTACGAGCTGAATGCCTCAGTATTTGAGGAGATAATGCTCTGGTGTGCCCAATACACAGGAGGCAATACGAACCATGAAAGGCAAGACTGACAAGACAATGCCCATCACCACCCTAGTGTGCCTGGTGCCACTCATTCTATCGGCCTTCCTGTATGACAGGCTTCCCGAATAGTTACCAATTCATTTCGACAGGCAAGGACAAGCGGACAACTACGCCTCAAAAGCCTTTGGGGCCTTGATACTGCCACTTCTTTTGGCCCTGGTGAATGTATTCCTTCAATGTGTCCTGAACAACGGTCCCAAGAGCGATCAGGGACAACCTCTGAGGGATATGTCCAAGTGGATACTTCCTATCTTTTCAATCCTACTGACCCCTATGACCCTGTTCAAAGCTCTGGGCTATGACATCAGGACAGAGAAAGTGATACCAGTTCTTGTAGCACTGCTCTTTCTGGTCATCGGCCACTAGCTGCCCAAGTGCAAGCACAACTATACGGTAGGGATAAGGATTCCCTGGACCTTGGCAAGTGAAGAGAACTGGAACAGAACCCACCGTTTTGCAGGTCCTGTGATCTACTCCTTACTCATCTACAGAAGGACAAATCCGGAACCTAACGATACGCCTTGATGTTCAGTTTGTGCTCCTCATAGGTAACTGCTGGATAGAGACGCTTGTCCAAACCATGCAGGTAGTAAAAGTACTGGCTTTCCAGGGGAAACAGGGCTGCTTCAACGGCTGCTTTGGAAGGACTGCAGATACCCGAGGGAGGAAGCCCCACCTTTCGTCTGGTGTTATAGGGAGTCTGCTCTTCCAAGGCCTTCTTTGGTATGGGGTTCTCCCAGTCATCAATCTCATAGCGTGTGGTTGCATCGATGCCCAAGGGCTCCCCCGCCTCAAGGCGGTTGTAGATTACTGAGGCTATGAGGGGCATCTCCTCGATGTTCTGTGTCTCTGCCTGGATCATGGAAGCCACTATCAGCGTCTGCTCAAGGCCCCACTTTGCTACCATCTCAGAGCCCAGGTGAGGCTGCACCACAGCAAGCATAGCATCAAACATAGCCTGGGCAAGAGCAGAAGCAGTATCCTCACTGGATACAACATACTCCCCGCTAAGAAGCCAGCCTTCAACAAAGGATAGCGAGTGCTCCTCCTTCAGGACTTCTGCTGAGGCAAGGAAAGAGCCTTCCTTGGCGTACCCACGGTTATGCAGATACCTGTCGATGGCCTTCAGGGTAAAGGAAGGACTCACTGTAAGGACAAGCTCTCCTGCCTTTGCAGTCAGCTGTTTCCCAATGGTTTCATAGGAGCTCCCCTTCTCCATGACAAAAGTACCGCTATGTAAGGTGGTGGCAATATTAGCCCCGATGAAGAACCTCAGCAAGGAGACATCATCATCGACGACCCCTTGCTCCTTAAGCAGCATGCTCACAGAACGGGCACTCATACCTGGCTCGATGGTCAGTTCTATAAATGGGGACTGCAAAGATGGCGTGACATACCTAAGCACCGGTCCCAAACCCTTACGGAAGGAAAAGAAGAGGGCAAGGGCACATACTGCAAGGGCGATAAGGAATACAGGGAAACGCAACCGAAAGGCAAGGCTCGGTCGATAGCCACGCCTCGAACCTATCTTGGGAGGGACAACTCTAGCCACGGGTTTCCTTTTTGCAGGAGCAGCACGTTTCTTTGTTGAAGGAACTTTGGCTTTGGCCTTTACAGGTGGTGAGGTTCTCCTCTTATCTGGGGTGACCGGCTTCTTTGGTTTGGGAGGAGGCCTCTCTGCAGGGGATTGCTTTTTGGCTACCGGCTTGGGTTTTGTACCAGGATTTTTTTTCTCTTCACTGCCCTTGGGCACCCCTGGCATGTCAACGTGCATCGTTGCATGTGAGACAGTGGGCTTGTTTCTCGTGGTAGGGCTTACCGGGTTTTCCTTCTCTTCCCCAGTATCAAAAGTAACATGCTCACTGAAGGTATTTTTCCCTTTGGCAGTCTGAGAAGATGTTGGCCGGTTGGCTTGCTTGTTCTTTTGTTCACTCATGGTCAGGTAACGCCACCCTTGGTTGTAGAGATGTTATCTTTTCACGCTTACGTGCTATGGAGAGTTCCACCTGGGATATCTGCTTGTTACTCTGTTCTATCTGGGTACGAAGATGGCGTATCTTCTGGTTCTCCAACTCTATCTGGGCTTCCAGTTCCTCAACCTTCATCTGATTTTGCAAACCAAGGATTTCATCCTCCAACCTATCGACCCTGCGCAAATGCAAAGTTATCTGCTCCATCAGTGCCATGGAAGCAGAACCTATCTGCTGGGAAGAGGCGTTCTGCTGAAGTTTCTCATAGAGGGCTTTGCCATAGAGGTTGCTTACCTTGGTCCTCTGTTTCTCCATCTCCCTAAACTGGACCCTACTTGTCTCCAGCTGGTTTTTTGGACTTTCTTTCTCTTGTGTGCGCAACTTATCTACGGCGCTATGATGGATATCCAGTTCCTGCTGCAGGGCTTGTTCCTTCTTCTTGAATTGGGCAAGCTCAGCAACGAGACTTTGTCTGCCCAAGCCCGGAAGGTCAGCTTCACAACCAAGCTTGGCCAATATTGAACCAGCCTTAATCATGAGAGGAACCATTTGCTTACGGGTGTGTTGCAGGCGCAGGTTCAGATAGGAACACTTCAGAGCATTGAGCGGTCCCTTCTGGGCCTTGCATTGCTCTAGGGCTTCCTGTAGCCCCTTGGTTATAGCATGGTGGTCTGCAAACAAGGGAGTGCAGGTCTGCTGAAGGTAGTCAGGCAAGGTCTCTGAGCCAAAGGCCTCATAGGCGATGGCACCCAGGCGGGAATGGAGTTTCTTTCTTGGTCCATTCAAAGCCCTGATATCAGCTTCGATCTGCTGTATCTTACGTGAACGATCCTCCATCTGGCTGATGAACCCCTTTATCCGCTCATACGTCTGAGAGGCCTCCTCATACTTGGTGTCCACTTCCACAAACCGTTCAAATTCAATTGTTGCAAACCCAAGGGGGGTTATCTGTTCGATAAGGGCCATACTGAAACCCAATTCGGCATAGAGTGTGTAGAGATCGCTGCGGTGACTCTCTATCTCCTTCTGTTTTTGCAGTATATCGGCCTGAAAGATTCCCATAGCACGATAGTATCACAAATAAAGGTCCCTTGGTAAAGAAAGAAACGACCCAAAAAATGCTAAATCCTTGCATTTCCTTGACAAGGGCATGATCTGTTGGGTATTCTGAGCGAAACTGTTCGGGGATGGGGAGAGTACAGGCCCTTACCCTGAATAGCCTTGGAAGGATTATTTTGCACGTTCCAGCGTGTTCTTCTTCCTTGTAAAGTGCGACCGCAAACAGGCGGCATCCACTTGATTGCCCATAGCGTTTTCCTTGCTATTGGCACTGAGGCAGGCTCATCAGAGCACTTGCTTCCGATCCCGCGGCCGGGAGAGGAACAGGACTGCCACACACTAGGAAACACAAAGCTCACAACCCGCTGGTACGGGTCAGAAGAGCAAACGACTATCTAAGGAGACATGCTCATGGAAAATGACAACAAGAGCAACGCAAGTGAAGAGGATCTGTTAATAGGGACCATTCAAGTACTTGCAGGGAAAACCAAGGCCGACCCAAATCCAGAAGAACTGGAACAGTTAAAGCGCCTTATCAAGAAAAACGTACCTTTCACGCTTCGCAGTTATTTTATGGCCTACCTTCTTCGTGAAATGCTTAATGCCAACTCACCAAAAACCAGAACAGCAACACCACAAAAATCACCCAAGGGCAAGCCAGCACCAAAGAGTCCGCAGGCTGAAAGCAAGAAGCAGGAACGGCCAATACTAAAGAAACGCGAAGAGAAACCTCTTCCAGAAGGTGCAAGGACACTCTATCTCAACATCGGAAAGATGAAGCGCCTGTATGCTAAGGAACTATCCCTTTTGCTCCAAAAAGAGCTTGAGATCACAAGAGAGGACATCTTCAGCCTTCGCATCCACGACAAGTACTCATTCATCTCAATGTCTGAAGAGAATTGTGAAAAGGCTATTGCAAAACTAAACGGTATGGACATCAAAGGCCGCACCGCAGCCGTCAGTTATTCCAATAAGGAGTAGATTGTGTTCGTAGAACGGCTTGTTGTTGGACCATACCAGACTAACTGCTACATTATGGGCAATGAGGAGACATCCAGTGCCTGGGTCATCGATCCGGGCAATGAGGGATCTCGAATCATCAAAGCCATTGAAAACCACAACATCAAGCCAGTTGCAGTCCTGCTTACCCACACCCATTGGGATCATATTACAGCCTTGGGTGAACTGAAAGAACGGTGGCCACATCTGGAGGTCCTTGTCTCAGAAAAGGATTCACACTACCTGGGATCCCGGGCCTATGAGCGATTCTGCACGACATGCTTTGACAAGAGTTTTCTCCAGAGGTATGAAAAGGCACTGAAGGCTATGAGTGAAGCTACCGGGTTTCTTACAGACAACCAGTTTCTTCAAGACAGTCATCTTTTGGTCATGCATACACCAGGACACACAAAGGGAGGCCTCTGCCTCTACCATGAACAAGGTCAGTTCGTGTTTACCGGCGATACACTGTTCGCCGGAGGCATCGGCCGCACTGATCTTGAGGGTGGTTCCTATGAAGAGATTGTCAAGAGCTGCAGAAGGCTACTGAAGCTCCCTACAGAAGTACAGGTACTTCCAGGACACGGACCAGCGACAACAATAGGCGACGAACAGAACAATCCGTATCTCTGAAGAAAGAAAAGCGAGCAGTCCTCAAGAGAACCTTGGATTGATCGCTGAAAACTTACCAAGAGAGCCTTACAGTAAAAAAACAGATGATGCCATCCCCAGGGGAAAGCACCGTCTGTTTTTTTACTCTGGGAACTATCGTCTTCCCGGGGTCTCTTCAGCATTCTTGCAATCTATGCAGAGTACTGCATAAGGAATGGCTCTGAGCCGTTCCTCAGGAATCTTCTTGGTACATTTGAGACAATGCCCGTAGCGGCCGTTATGAATTCGGGCCAGAGCATTCTCTATCGATCGGAGGCGATTTGCCTCGTGCTTATTGATGGCTTCCATTTTTTTAAATGCGATATCGTCAGCAGCAACGTCAATGCTATCCTTGATGCCCATTGCATTTACCATCTCTCTGAAGTCACTATTATCCTCGGTCAGCTTGTCAAGCAACTCTTTTCGCATTACGAGAAGCTGCTCTTCCATCTCTTGGATAAACATATTGGACACAGTTTGCCTCCTAAAATACGCCTTGGCGTCCCCTTGGATTTAATGCAACATAAGATGCGGAATACGTGCACAAGAGTCAAGACCCTTACCACGCTTTCTGCCTTTTTAGTCGAACTTCCTCAATAATACAGCAAATTCTACCTAATACAAGGGGAACCAGAACATAACCCCCCTCCCAAATCGCAAATACAAGCTAAGGGAAATCCAGCATACCATGAGAACCAGGACAAGTACATCATAAAATTTCATTTTTTTGGCAAGGTACCACGTCCTACTTGGATGTTTGCCAAACCCCCTGAGAACCATCGCATTAGTAACCACATCGATACGATCGAGGGAAGATAGTACCAAGGGGGCTAGGATTTTACCAACAGAAGAGATTCTCTGCTTGAGCCTTACATTCTTGGAGATGTCCACTCCCCTCGCCATCTGGGCATGTAGGATGTGGGTATAGGAGGAGGTGACCTCAGGCAGATACCTCATCGCCAAAGCCACAGCATAGCTGGTCTTGTAGCGCACCCCTATCCTGTTTAGGGAAGATGAAAATTGTGATGGGTGGGTAGCTGTCACAAACAACAAAGCCATGGGAAAAATGGAGAAGTATTTCAGACAGACCACTAACAGGTAAAAGATTGTCTCCACAGTAAGGGCATAGTGTGCTGTGGGAGACCCCAGCACTATGTGCTTTGTTCCCAGATACCGTTGGCCTTGGTCTGGGGAGAAGAGGTAGATAAAAATGGCGTTGATCAAAATCACGTAGGTCATAGCTATGATATAGGGTCTAAACTTCTTCATGGGAACCTTGCAAGAAGCAAGGGCAACCTGGGCAATGAACATGGAGGGGATTAGGATTCGAAGGTCAAAGGTAGTGAGACAGAGCGTAATCCAAAGCATGAAGAAGACAAGTTTGGTCACCCCATTCAGCGAATGGATAAAGGACGGGGTATCTTCATAGCTTAAGGCAAAGCCGAACTTCCTCCCGCTCTGTTTTGAGCGGACTACCTTTTTCTTCTTTTTCGGTCCGGCTTTTCTTCTTGGTGACAAGAGCCCTTCCTTCTCAAGGGAGACAACCTCAATCCCTTCAGGGCGACGAGTTTTCTCCCCTTGGATAAAACAGTCGATAAAGGCGGGAATATCTTCAATTCCACAGCGTTTTGCCAAGGTGTAGAGGCTGGTCACCGTCAGGTTGGCTTTAGCGAGTAGAACCTTGTTGCTGAACACCTCACTTACACGCTCATCGGCCAGTAGAAGCCCATCAGAGAGCACCAGGGCTCTGTCTGTATATTCCAAGGCAAGGTGCATGTCATGGGTGATGAAGAGGATGGTTAGCCCTGTTCTCTTGTTCAGGGAACTGAGGAATTCCATCAACAGCGAATAACGGACATAGTCCTGCCCTGAGGTGGGTTCGTCAAGGATGAGTATCTTTGGTTCTGTTACCAGGATCGATGCTATGGTAACACGTTTCTTCTGTCCAAAGCTCAAGGCCGATATGGGCCATCTATGGTACGCCCTGAGGCCACACAACTCGAGGACATCCATAACGCGAGGACGGATATCATCTTCAGAGTAACCCCTCTGGCGCAACGCGAAGGCAACTTCGTCATAGATCATGGAGTGGCTGATCATATGGTTGGGGTTCTGCATCACAAACCCGATCAAGGAAGAGCGTTCGGTGACAGAAAGAGTGGAGATGTCCTCTCCCTCAAAGATGATTGTACCACTGTCCTGGGCGTTGATCCCCATAAGTATCTGTGCGAGGGTCGACTTGCCGGCCCCGTTCTTTCCCAGAATGCTGATCATCTCCCCTGCACATATTTCTGCCGAAATGTGTGAAAGGACTTCCCTTATGCCGTCATATGAAAAGGAGAGGTCGGATATGAGAAGCTGGCTCTTTTGCTGTGCCGGTTCTGCACGTTTGGGTCTTTTCTGATACCAGGACCGAATTCCCTCGCAGTACGGGTCAAGATTGATGGTATCGATGGAAGCGATGCCCTGAGCTCCTGATAGGTCTGCACCACTTTGCCTGAGGGCAGAGAGATATAGGGGATCACGAATCCCCTTCTCCTCTAGCAGGGAACCAGAAAGTAGCCTCTCCGTAGTGGTATCACAGGCTATCTTGCCATCCTCAAGCAGCAGGATGCGATCCACCGGAGCCGAGAGCACATCCTCAAGACGGTGCTCAATGATAATGATGGTCTTGCCTGTACTCTTGTGCAACTCGTCAATAAGTGCGATTGCGCGCTTTCCTGTCTCAGGATCGAGATTAGCGAGCGGCTCGTCAAAAAGCAGGATGTCAACATCGTCTACCAGAACTCCGGCAAGACTTACCCTCTGCTTCTGCCCTCCGGAAATCTCCTGTGGACTCTGGGCAAGAAAATCCTGCATCCCCACTCTAGCAGCCATGTTGTTGACCAGGTGGACCATTTTCCCCTGTGAAACACACTGGTTTTCCAAGGAGAAGGCGATATCTTCCTCCACAGTAAGGCCTACAAACTGAGCGTCACTATCCTGCAGCACCGTCCCCACATGATGGTTAATCTCGTAAATATCTGCCGTCGCAACATCGAGGGAGGCCACAGAAAGAGAACCTTCTATCTTTCCTTCGAAGGCATTGGGGATGAGGGCGTTTATACAGTGGCCCAAGGTGCTCTTCCCACTACCAGAAGGCCCTACGAGCAAGACCTTCTCACCTTTGAAAATATCCAAGGCGATGCCTTTGATCGTAGGGGACTTCTGGGCCTTGTAGGTGAACGTAAAATCCTTAAACGAGATAATCGGCTCTTGCATGCCTACTTTTCGGTATCGAGGGTAAGGTTGCTATTGTCCTTATTGCGCTTGGCCACGAGCAACATCAGCAGGGTCCCTAGAATAGCGATGACTACAGTGTTGGTGATGGCGATGATCAGTTGCTGGGTGATGACCTTGTCCAAAGGCTCAGCAAACAGTAGGAAGTCGAGCGCCGCACTGATGAGGTAGCCAAAGAAGTTGCCCAAGAAGGCAAGGGCGACGAATATTCCGATCTGTTTTCCCAAGAAGATACCCTTGTCCAAATCACGTTTTGTCAGGATTGGAAACAGGCCGATAACAGCCCCGACTATACCACTACCTAACATCCAAGTAGGCCATACACCCCATCCAGCAAACATATCGGTAAGCCAGTGGCCGAGAAATCCAACCAAGAACCCTACTATAGGTCCATATACACCAGCGACAAGGGCTAGGATAGCCATAGCCGGCTTGATCGTGGTGTTGGCAAATACAGGCACACTCAACAGACCGCCAACCCCATACAGGGCGGCTCCGATAGCAATGACTACAACCATCTTGACAGGTTGCATACCTTTGGACTTCTCCATACGATTCCTCCTATTTGTAAGCGCATTATACGCCTATCATACCACTGAAAATGTAATCTTCCACCCTTCACCGGTACCAATGCCGTAGGTAGAGGCAAAGCTTCCCTGGTTGAGGGCGAGACCAAGATTGAGCAGGCTATTGACATAGATCAGAGGCTCTCCCTTGCCTACCTCGGTAAACCCTTTGCAAAGCTTGACCGGATACCCGTAGACGATCCTTCCATCCTTGGAGATAGTGACCTGCATCATAGACCCGAAGGGTATGTGTAACTGTTCAAGGAACTCATCGCTGATATTTGTCCAAAGGGAGCCGTAGCGTGTATCGAGAATATCAATGGCACCGACGAGTGTATGTTCTCCCTCAAGACGACCTTTCTCAAGCTTGAGCCTGACCTGCTTGGAAAGCACAGGACCGATATCCTCAAAGTCAACCAAGGAAGAGGCAAGGCGGGCCCCTGTATAGGCATAGACATCACGGCCATGGAAGGTATAGCTTCTTTGACTGCCTACAAGACGGTTGGTTTCTTCTGATATCTCCCGGACCTCTAGAATGCCGACATGTTCGGCTATATGGGTAAGGGTACCGTTGTCAGGGGAGAGCACAAGATGACCGCTAGAAGTAAGGGCAACGACGCTTTTGCGGTTGCTGCCCACCCCAGGGTCAACCACACAGACAAACACTGTCCCGGCAGCCCAGTAGGTCATCGCCTGCATCAGGCGATATGAGGCTTCCCATATGTTGAATTGTGGGATCTCATGAGTGAGATCCGAAAGGCGAAGCTGGTTTGAGACAGCATTGGCCACTCCGTGCATGGCGGTGACAGCCCCATCGGAAGAGCCAAAGTCGCTCATGAACACCAAAGTCTTTCTCTCTTGCCAGGCGCGAGAATGTAAGAGGTCATTCTTCAGTTTTGTTTTCATCCTATGTGTCCTCTTTCTTTCCACCCATATCTACCAGTTTTCTCAATTTATAGAGATACACCACCAGAAAACAGGAGACCAACAACACAACAAACCCGATCAGGGCAACCAGCCAAGGATTTCCCTCATAGACCAGAGCCAGCAGGACATAGCCAGTAAGCAGGGAAAGAAGTAGCACGACCATGGTAATGGCAAGAGAGACAAATTCCTTAGGCGTCATCGGTGCAAAAACTCGTCAATGACCATAGAGAACTCCTCATAGGTGGTAGCCTGTGCCAAGTGTGGATGGCTTTCAAGTATCCCCTCGGGGGCTCTGAAAAGACAGCCTGCATCAGATTCTTCAATCATGGAAAGGTCGTTATAGGAGTCCCCTGCTGCAAATGTCCTGAAGTTCAAGGCCTTCAGTGCCTGTATCGCATGATATTTGCCATCACGGATACGCAGCTTGTAATCTTCGATCATGCCCCCTTTACCAATAACAAGATTATTGCACCAGAGAGTCGGCCAGGCAAGTTGTTTCATCAAAGGTTTGGCAAACTCAGTGAAGGTATCGCTAAGAATGATCACCTGGGTCTTCTCCCTCAGTTCACTGAGAAACTTTATTGCCCCATCCAATGGCCGAATGGTCGCGATGACATCCTGGATGTCCGCAAGGCTGAGCTTATGCTTTCTGAGAATCTCAAGCCTGCCATTCATCAGTATGTCATAGTCAGAAATATCCCGGGTAGTAAGGCGCAACGCCTCTATTCCAGTCTTCTGGGCAACGTTGATCCAAATCTCGGGAACCAGCACACCCTCCAAATCAAGGCAGACAATATCCATCTTTTCTGTACTCCTACGTAGTGATATAGAGGAAATTACCCCTTAATGGCCACCAGAATCAAGGCCCCCAAATAGGCAGAACTCTCAGAAAGGATCTCTATGGCACCCAAAACATCTCCGGTCACTCCCCCAAGGCGTCTGATGCTCATGCGCACGAGAAAGCCTGTCATCACAAGGGCAAAGAGGACAGCAGAGCAGGCAGGCAGGAAAGAGGGGCTGCCAAAAAGGAAAAGGGAGGCAATGAATAGGACAATCTGCACCAGAGGCCCTACCATATGTCTTGCACTGCTTTGGCATACCAACTTCGAGGCTGTACCTTCCCCTTCCCGTGCATACGAGCAGAGGCTGGCCGCTATGACTACCATTGTCCTGCCCAGAGCAGGGACGAACAGCAAGAGGGGTAAATATGCAAGAAGCTCTGCGATGGCAAAGACCTGAAGGAGCAGGGTACAGACCAAAGTAATGACGGCAAAGGCACCCACCCCAGAGTCACGCATGATGCGTAGCGTCGCTTCTTTTGTCCAACCTCCACCAAACCCATCGGCGAAATCACACAGGCCATCGAGATGAAAGCCACGCGTCAGGTAAGCCATTGTAGCAATGATCACAGAAGAGCGGACAAAAGGAGAGAGTGGCAACAGTGCAATACCCAGAGAGAATAACCCCAGGACAACCCCTACAAAAGGGAACCAAAAAAGGGTACGGCTCTCTCTGGTGCACTCCCTACCAGGAAGGGGAAACCGAGTAAGGGTGCGAAACGCACCACCAAAACCACCCTCCCTCACAGGACAGTGCCCTTGAGGGCCAAAGGGATACCGGCTACCAACAGGATGACATTCTTGGAAATTGCTGCAATATCCTGGTTCATCCACCCAGCGATATCGCGAAAGGCCCTGCTCTCGGGATCTGATGGGATGATGCCAAGGCCTGTTTCGTTGGTAACCAGAAGGATGTCACAGGGGGGATGCTTCAGGACTGTAATCAGGCTCTGTATCTCTTGTGAGGTATCTCTCTTGTGGTAGAGAAGATTTCCCAACCAGACTGTGAGACAGTCTATGACACAGACCTCTACAGAAGGGGGAATCTCGTGAATCGCCTGGGCAAGGTGCAGTGGCTCTTCCATGGTGATGAACCTATCACCACGATCTTTCTGATGGGCTGCTATGCGCTCCTTCATCTCACGGTCAATGGGCTCAGCTGTTGCAATGTAAGCCCTGCTGGAAGTACCTTCAGAGACATTGAGGGCATAATCCTGGGCATAGGAACTTTTTCCACTGCGCCCTCCCCCTATGATGAGACTGGTCTGGCTCTTTAGCCGGGTACGGATGCGCACACCACTGGTGGTGGAGGAGACGGAACTTCTTGAGTCCCTGATGGATGACCCATGGGTCTTAGCCTTCTTCAGATCAATTGTTGCCATAGCTTCCTTTCCTCTCTTTTACCCATCATAGCACGGCTTTGGCGCAAGAGGGAGAGGGATGCAAGAAAGTCCTGCTGGTTGAATACCTCAAGGGTCAGCACCCGCTCCTTCCCATCCCCCTGCTGTGCAACCAGGGAGGAGAGAAACCTCTCGATGAGCAGAGGATTCCCTTTGCCAAGGCTCAGATGGTCATGAGCTTGTACATCGACCCCATGGAGATGGGAGACCCTTGTAGTAGACAGCAAGGAAGAACAGCTAGCTTCTGCATCATAGCCCATCATCCAGACATGCCCGATATCGAGGGTGACTGCCAAATTATGCTTGTCCACTAAGGGTTGTACCAGAGCAAAGGGATAGCTGAGGGTCTCTGCACAAAACATCTGGCTATCGAGGGAGGTATGTTCCAGCAGACAGGTGACGCTCTCATCGAGGCAAGACAGCCAGGCAGGGATATCGTTAGAGGGTGTGTATCCATAGAAGTCAGGGGTCAGGTGCAAAATATAGCCAAAAGGGTCCAGATGTTGTGTAAGGTCGAGTATCTTCAGGTAGGTATCCAAGGCCTTCTGACGAACACCCTTGTCTTTTGACCCTGGATGGACATCAAGGGGAAAGTGAACCGTATAGGTAAGGCTATGTTCCAGGGCAAGTTCTTTCAGGGTTTGTAGTACACATTTTGAAGGCAGGTTATCCTCACCTTCGCTTTCAAACAGGACCAGTTCGATATCATCGACTAAAGGCGCGAGATAGCGGACATTGCTCAGGATGTCATCAGGGAGGATGTAGCTGGTTGTCCCTATCCTCACAGCACTATCCCCTTCTCCTTCAACAAGGCGGTGCTGTCTGTCACCCCACCGACTTGGAAACTGGTCATTTCAGGCAAGATTCTACTGGCGGCCCTTATGATCGGCCAGGCACACAGAGCTCCTGTGCCCTCACCCAACTGCATCCCCAGGGAGAGAACCGGGTGGAACAGGCCCAGATAGTTCAACAGAAGATCATGTCCCTCGAATCCTGAGAGATGACAAGGGACGATGTAGTCCTTGCATGCTGGTTCCAAGGCGCAACTTATCAGGGCAGCGGCAGTGGTTATGAAGCCATCGAGCAAGATGGGCATGGATAAGGATGCAGCTTCTATGATACCCCCTGCAATGGCAGCTATCTCAAAGCCGCCAAAGGATGCGAGCACTTCCAAAGGAGACCGAGAAGGATGTCTAGCCAGTGCACGTTCCAATACCGTGCACTTGTGCTCCAGATCCTCATCACTGAGACCGCTACCCTTTCCTGTGACGGACCGCACACTCAGGCCTGTTATGGCAGCCGCTATTGCCGAGGCGCTTGTGGTGTTGCCCACTCCCATCTCTCCGAATGCGATGGCGTCAAAGCCTGCCTGCTTTTTCTTACGGACTTGGGCTTTCCCTGCCTCCATTGCAGTAAAGCACTGCTCTTCATCCATTGCCTTGGAGACAAGGAAGTTCTCGGTGCCGAAGCCCACCTTACAGTCAACAACCCCATCGGAGGGGGAGAACGTATGATTGACTCCCATATCCACAACAGTGAGGTCAACCCCATTGCAGCGGGCAAAGAGGCCACAGGCTCCTCCACCCTTGGCAAAATTTACACACTGCTGAGCGGTTATCTCCTGGGGGCTGTGGGTTATCCCTTCAGAGTGGATGCCGTGGTCCCCTGCAAACAGCAGTAACGAAAGGCGGGAAAGCCTTCCTGGGGTAATGAGGGCGATCCTGACAGCTAGTCGGGCCAACTCGCCCAGACTACCCGGGGGCATTGCCTTGGCAAGCAGGGCCTCTTCCAATTCTCCTAGTCTTCTCTTGTCGATCGGTTGTACTGACATGGAAGCATTGTAGGGATTTATTCACTGGCATGACAAGAGCAAACGCGATACAATTGCCACCATGCAACAAGCTCTGTATCCGCTTTTCCTGGACTTTCTTACAGGTATGGTAATCTCTGTCATGGTGGTGGCCAATACCCAGCTGGGTATTGAAGTGACTATGGGGGTCTCCCTCATCGTCAACCACATCATCGGGCTAGCCTTCCTCTCCCTGTTGCTGTGGGTGGGAAAGAACAACAAGGCCATCAATGCCAAACGAAGAAGTGCCCCCCTCTACCTCTGGTTCAACGGGGTGTTTGGCCTGG